>JAJFHB010000183.1 GCA_021775795.1 Hyphomicrobiales bacterium
CCTTCCATTCTTCTGTTGGAAGAATGTCGTCCGTGTCCCGGAACACATCGATATCATCCTCTGCCGCAATGCTGTCCACAAGCTTCGAGACAACGTCGAAGTCCTTGCGGGAGTAGGACATGAAGACTTTTGTTATCTCTGGTGCGGACTCGTCGGCCATGGGAGGAGCTTAACCGTTTCGTTGGAAGGCGTGGTTCGAATGCCGAAGCATAGTACGGCTTTTCGAGGTCGCCAAAGAACAATTGATTTTGGGCGCGCAATCATCCTTTGTTCTGGATAACCACCTTGAGCGCTTCTTTGCGCATCATTGCCCGCAGAGCATCTTCGACACCGCTGACAGGCGCATGACCGCTCAAGAGCAGGTCAGCCTTGAAGGCCGGGTTGGCAAGCAGGTCGATGGCCTGCCGGACCGTGGCTGGCCGGTGATGATAGACGCCTTTGACGGTCAGCTCGCTGTAGTGCACCAGATGAGTGTCCAGGGGGATTGATGTGCCGGGTGCACAGCCGCCGAACAGATTTACAAGCCCGCCGGGCCGCACCACCGAAAGCGCATCAAGCCATACTTCCGGGACGCCGCTGGCATCGACCGCAATCCAGGCGCCCTTGCCGCCCGAAGTGACATTCCGGACCTGTTCTGCCTGTCCACCGCCCCGCGCGATTTGCACGGTTTGGGCGGCGCCGAGTTGGCGGCCTGTTTCAAGCCTGCCGGGATTGGGGTCAGCAAGAATGACCTGCGTGCCGGTCAGGGCGAGAGCGGCAACAAACATCAGGCCGATGGGGCCGGCGCCGAAGACGACAACTTCGATCGGTCCGTGTGCCGTAAAGCGCTCAAGCTCACAGGCCGCCAGGCCATGCATGACACAGGCAAGCGGTTCGGTGAGGGCTGCACGTTCAAACGACAGCCCTTCGGGAATGTGGTGGCTATTGCGCTCCACAAAGCGCTGGGGCACCAGCAGATATTCTGCGAACGCGCCGTTCAGATAATGCAGATCTTCGCAAAGGTTTTCGCGGCCCCGTTTGCAGGGTTCACAGGCAAGGCAAGGGGCTGAGTTGGCGACCACGACCCCATCCCCGACAGTGAAGCCGCTGACACCTGCACCGCATTCAGCAACCACACCGGCCATTTCATGCCCGAACAGTGTCGGCACCTTGAGCATGCGTGGATGGCCGCCGCGGCGGAAGACTTTGACATCCGTGCCACAGGTGGTGGCCGCCCGTACTTCAAGCAGAAGCTCGCCTGGCCCTGGTTTTGGAATCTCGACATTACGGATTTCAATGGCCTCGGGCCCAACCAGAACGGCCCCTTGCATGGTGTCGGTCGACGTCATGGTTCAGGCTCCGGTGCTGCGAGAGGGTGTAAACAGAACCTTGAGGGCCTTCTGCGCCGTCACCAGCGCAACGCCGTGTTCAAAATCATCAAGCGGCATGACATGGGTGACAAGCGGGGTAGCATCCAGTGCGCCCGAGCAGATGAGCTCGAATATGCGCGCCTGCTCTTCTAGAGCTCCGGAGTATGTTGCGATGACCCGGCGCTCGCCCTTGAACAGTTCGTTGAGGTCAAAACCGGCACTGGTTTGCGGTGGCGCGTGGGCAAAAAGAACGATGGTGCCGCCGAGGCGTGTGAGGCCAAGGCCGGCTGCAAGCGTCTGGCTGCCCCCAACCGTGTCGAAGACAACATCTGCGCCCTGGTCACATCCGGCATCAGATACGGCCCGTGTGCTCTCGTCTCCGGGAGCCGCAGCGCTGTCGGCGCCCAGTTCAAGGGCAATCGCCCGGCGTTCAGGCGCGGGATCGATGGCAACGATTGTGACGCCAGGCAGGGCTGCCTTGGCAACAAGCAGATGCAGGAGACCCATACTGCCACAGCCGACGATAACGGCTGTACCGTCTCCAGTGAGTCCGGATCGATCAATGCCCCGGAGCACGCAGGCGGCAGGCTCAAGAAAAACAGCACTCTCGTCCGTTACATGATCGGGCAGTTTTCGAGCCGCATGCTGAACGGCACGGTCGCGGATCAGGATACGATCGGCAAACCCCCCCGGTTCCATGAGGTTTTCACGGAACGTCTCGCACATGGTTTCACTGCCACGGCGGCAATAAACGCACGTCCCGCAGGGCACATGGTGAGGCACGACAACCCGGTCACCGGCAGCAAATTCGTCTACGCCGGCACCGGTGCACAAGACGTCGCCAACAAGCTCGTGGCCAAGCACGGAACAGCGTGCCGCGCTGCCCGTTTTCAGCTTAAAGAGGTCAGTGCCGCAGAACCCAACGACGCGCAGGCCGAGCAGAATTTCACCGGCTGCTGGTACAGGAACAGATCGAGCCTCAAGCGCGGTTTCTTCGCCGCCAAGACAGGCAACAACATTGTGCCGTTCGGGCATGCTTTGTCCTCAATCCTCAAACAGTTCCGAATGAACATGAAGCGATCTAATAGAGCAAACAGCCGGCGCTTTGAACCACTTCTTCTCCATCCTTCACAGAGAGCGGCTGTGAAGGAGTGACGCTGCCTGATGGGCAGGGCTCATTGGCACGACGCGCAGATGCCCCGAAGTTCCACGGTGGTCTTGCGCGGTTGAAATGCATCCACCCTTGCCAGCGTATCAAGGTGCTCCATCAGCCGGTCATCGGCGATTTCTGCAACCTTTCCGCATTGCTCGCAGATTGTGAAAGCGATGGTTTCATGCTCCCCGCAGTCTGGATGACGGCAGGCAACGAAAGCATTGAGGCTTTCGAGCCGGTGCACCATTCCAAACTCGAGCAGTTTTTCCAAAGCCCGGTAGACCTGAAGCGGTGCACGGAAGCCGTCATCCCGCAGGCGATCGAGAATTGTATAGGCGCTCAAGGGTCCCTGCGCGTCAGCAAGAGCGCCGTAAACCAGTGTCTGGTTTTTTGTCAGATCCACGGGCGAGTGCAGGCTCATGCGCCCGGTACCTCCTGTTTCGATAAACGGCGTGCAATCCATGTAGACAGTGGTGAGAGGCTGACAACAAAGAGGAACACTGCTGCCACAACGATGGACGGGCCGGATGGTGTGTCCCATTCGAGTGATCCGAACAGTCCGCCCGCAACCGCGGCAACGCCAAACAACGACGCGATCACTGCCATTTGCTCAGGCCCGGAAGCGAACTTGCGTGCTGCGGCTGCGGGAATGATCAGCAAGGCTGTAATGAGCAGGACGCCGACAATCTTCATGGCAATCGCGATCACCGTGGCCATCAGCAACATGAAAATGACGTTGGCGCGATCAGGATGCAAGCCTTCAGCCTCCGCGAGCTCGCGGCTCACAGTTGCTGCAAACAATGGTTTCCAGATGAAGCAGAGCACTGTCAGTACGGCCAGTCCGCCCGCATATATCAGGGCAATGTCGATCTTCGATACGGCAAGAATGTCGCCAAACAGAAGGCCCATCAAATCCATGCGAACCCACGTCATGAACGCCAGTACCACCAGGCCGAGCGCCAGGGCTGAATGGGACAGCAGGCCGAGCAGGGCGTCCGATGAGAGCGAGGCTCGTTTCTGCAGCAGCAGCAGGGCAATCGAAACAACGGCGGAAACGGCAAACACGGCGAGCGTCGTGTTCACCTCAAACAGAAAAGCCAGCGCCACGCCCAAGAGGGCTGCGTGCGCCAGGGTGTCGCCGAAATAGGCAAGCCGGCGCCAGACAATGAAACACCCCATGGGCCCGGCAACCAGCGCCACGCCGATGCCGGCTATGATGGCGCGGGAGAAAAAATCATCAAGCATCGTCAGTTCTTTCCGTAACGGTGCCCGCCTCATCTCCCGCACCATCGCCGTGATGGTGACCATCGCTTGGAAAACAATGATCCGTGATGCTGCCGTCTTCGTGACGCACACGTCCATCGGGCAGATGGGTATGGTCGTGATGGTGATGATAGATCGCCAGCGCGTCGGTCGCCCTATCGCCGAACAGGCGTTTGTACTCGCTGTTTCCGGCTACAGCACTCGGCGTGCCCTGACAGCAGACATGACCGTTGAGACAGATCACCTGATCGGTTGCCGCCATCACCACATGCAGATCATGGGAGATCAGGAGGACACCGTAGCCTTGCTCTTGGGTAATCGTATGAATGAGCTCATAGAGTGCGATCTGACCGGCAAAGTCCACGCCCTGAACCGGTTCATCAAGAACCAGAAAATCGGGCTTTCGCGCGATGGCCCGGGCCAGAAGGGCGCGTTGAAACTCGCCGCCGGAAAGGGTGCGCACCTCCGCCTTGCGCAAGTGCGCAATGCCGGTGCTTTCCAGCGCCGCAGTGGCCTCGGCCGGAGCAAGGTTCGAGGTCAGCCGCATGAATCTTTCAACCGTGAGCGGCAACGTCCAGTCGATCGAAATCTTTTGTGGGACATAGCTTACCCGCGTTTTCGCGCTTCGCTCTGCGTGTCCTTCATCGGGCGTGATCATGCCAAGGGCCATGCGCGCAGTGGTCGATTTGCCAGAGCCGTTGGGGCCGATGAGTGTAACGATCTGCCCTGGTTTAACAGAGAGGTCGACGCCGCGAACGAGCCAACGGCCGGCGCGCCGCACACCTGCATTGGTCAGAGAAACCAGCGGCTTTGAAGTGTCACGCAAAATGGCTCCACCCGGATGCTGTGTCAGAATTCATTGCATCTATATATGTCACATGTTATATCATTACGCAATTATGTAACTGTATTACATCAAATGCCTGGAGCTGATTGTGTCCAAAGTATCTGTCCTGGCCGCCTCACTGGCGCTCGCCCTTTTGTTATCAATGATGCCTGCTCGCGCGGAGCCAAGAGTTCTGGCATCGGTCAAGCCGATACATTCGCTTGTCGCAGCAATCATGCGTGGTGTTGGTGAGCCTGGCTTGTTGTTGCATGGGGCAGGTTCGCCCCACAGCTTCAGTCTCTCACCGTCACAGGCCGTGCAAATTGAACGGGCGGAGTTGATTTTCTGGATCGGTCACGAGCTGGAATCATTTCTTGAAAAACCCCTGGAAACAATAGGCGCTAACGCCAGGACCGTGGAACTGATCGATGCCAGTGGTCTCATCAGACTTGCCTTTCGCGAGGGTGGCGCCTTCGACGGACACGGCCAACATGCGGACGATGATCATGACGAGCATGACAACGGCGAACATGAGCACGACGAGCACGAAAACACCGAACAGGAACACGACGAACACGAAAATAGCGAACATGAGCACGGCGAAGATGATCATGCCGCACACGATGAGGGAGCCCATGCGGGCTTTGACCCGCATGTCTGGCTCGATCCCCAAAACGCCAAACATCTCAGCGCCCGCATACTGGAAGTGCTCATCGAGGAAGACGCAGAAAACCGGCATCTTTATGAGACAAACGCTCAGCGCCTGGCGGAAGAGCTTGATACTTTGACCATGGAAGTCGAGGCACTGCAGGACCCGGTGCGCGAGCAGCACTACATCGTCTTTCACGACGCCTATCAGTATTTTGAAAGGCGCTTTGGCATATCAGCCTCAGGGTCAATCACCGTTAATCCTGACACTGTTCCAGGTGTTGAACGTATTCGTGAAATGCAGGAACGGGTGAGGGAAACGGAAGCTGTTTGTGTGTTTGCCGAGCCGCAGTTTGAACCAAAACTGATTGCGATTGTGAGCGAGGGAACAAACGCCAAATCCGCTGTTCTCGACCCACTGGGAGCAGGCCTGGATCCGGGACCGGATCTCTATGCCTCGCTCATCCACGCGATGGCAGGAGCACTCCATGATTGTTTGAGTGAGGGCCTGGAGCGGGTTGAGTGATGCTGCCAGCGAATAGTTTAGCTCCCCGTCAATGAAACTCCGTCATGGCTGAAGAATTATGGGGTACCCGTTTTCCCTGTAGCCGATATCCTGTGCACATCGGGACTTGTGAGGTTTCAAGAGCCATAGGTAACGACGCCCGGTGCTCAGGTGAGGAAAACCATGTCAGACGCGATGAAAGTTACGCCCCAGCCAGTGGATGTTTCGCAGATGCGGGGTCTTTCTGGTGCAGCTTACACAGATGCAGATTATTTCGCCCGTGAACAGGAAGCCTTGTTCGCACGTCGCTGGATCTGCATTGGCATAGTCGATGATGTTCCCAATCCTGGAGATGCCAAGCCGTTCCGCCATGCCGGACGCGACCTGCTGTTATTGCGGGATGCGCACAACAATATTCGCGTGCATCACAACTTCTGCCGTCATCGGGGCCATCCAATTTTATTGGAACCGGCACAAGGCTTGAAACGCCTGGTCTGCCCCTACCATGCCTGGGCTTATGATCTCGATGGCACGGTCAGGCGCGCACCGCACTTTGATGGCGCCGGGCAGCACCGTGTGGACGAGGGCGCTGCCGCGTTGCCGGGTCTGAAGCCGGTCGCAACAGGGCTGTGGCACCGTTTGGTGTTCGTCAATCTTGCAGAGCAGCCAGAGCCCTTTGAAACGTTCATTGCGCCGTTGAAGGAACGCTGGGGCGCCTATGATTTCTCGCAATTGCGCCATGGCGAAGAGGTGGTTTACGAAGTCGACTGCAACTGGAAACTGGCGATCGAGAACTTCATCGACTTCTACCATCTGCCGGCGGTGCACAAAGGGCTGAACAGCTATTCCGCCATGCATCATCACGAGTTCATTCGCCACGATGGCGCTTATTTCGGACAGGGGAACGGCAGTTATGCGCCACAGGATGCCGCCGCCGGTAACCTGCCGGTGTTTCCTGATCTTCCCGCCAACCTGACAAGCCGCACGGAAGCGCTGTGCCTGTTTCCAAATCTGCTGATTACGATCTTCAACGACAATCTCCGCATCATAATAATCGAGCCGCTTGGGGTCGGCAGATGCCGGGAGCGGGTTCATCTGTTTTTTGTAGGCGATGATGCCCTGTCGCCGGATCTCGCGGAAATCCGCAAGACCGCACTAAATCGCTTCCAGGATTTCAATGATGAGGACATCGGCATCATTGAGGCTCTGCAAAACGCCTTCACCGGGACCGGCTTCGACGGCGGCTGTTTCTCTCCCTACTTCGATCAGAACATCGACCATTTTCAAAGTCTGATCACTGCTGGAATGGCTGATCCGGCCCACGAACGCTCTGCATGAGCGCCAAAATCTGACCGCAAACATCTTGACAAGACTGCAAAACAATGGCGGTTGCGCTGGCCGGCTTGGGTTTGTGAATGGCCAAGCCGTTTCGGTCTATGGAAGCGCATGAACGATGCCTGTTCTTCTCGGAGTTGATACCGGTGGCACCTACACGGATGCCGTTCTGCTCGATGAGGCATTGCCTCGCGACAGGCAGGTGATTGCAGCCGCCAAGGCGCTGACAACCCGGCATGACCTGGCCATCGGAATTGGTGAAGCTATCGACAGCGTCCTGGCACAGTCCGACGTTGCCGCCAGTGATATCGGCCTTGTCTCTTTGTCGACCACTCTGGCAACCAACGCCCTCGTGGAAGGTCAGGGAGAAAGCGTGTGTCTGGTCTTTATCGGTTTTTCCCCGGGAGATCTTGATCGTGGCGGCTTGCGCGACGCCTTGAAGGATGATCCGGTTGTCATGGCGCGGGGCGGCCACACGCCGTCTGGTGATCCCCAGGAAAGTATTGATCTGGACACCATTGCAGCGGAAATAGCGGACCTGAAAACCCCCGTTGCCGGGTTTGCTGTGGCCAGCCATTTTGCGGTTCGCAATCCGGCTCACGAAGTTGCCGTGCGCGATATGATCCTCGAGCGCACAGGCTTGCCGGTGACTTGTTCACACGAACTGTCAGCCAAATTGGGAGGGCCCAAGCGGGCATTGACGAGTGTTCTTAATGCCCGTCTGATCGGTCTTCTTCACCGGCTTATCACGTCCGCAGAGGAACTTCTGAAAGAACGCAGCATTTCGGCACCGCTGATGGTGGTGCGGGGTGATGGCGCCCTTGTCTCATCAGAGTTTGCCAAAACCCGGCCGATCGAAACGATCCTTTCAGGCCCTGCCGCCAGCCTCATCGGTGCAGCCTATCTGACGGATTTGAAGGATGCTGTGATCTCGGATATCGGCGGCACAACCACCGACATTGCCGTCTTGCAGGACGGCCGCCCCCGCCTTGATGTACAAGGCGCAACCGTTGGCGGCTGGCGCACCATGGTCGAAGCTGTCGCCATGTTCACCCACGGCCTCGGCGGCGACAGCGAAGTTCATCACACCGGCTCAAGCCTGAGTACGGGATTGGGGCTTGGGCCTCGCCGGCTTGTTCCACTCAGCCTTCTTGGCCTTCAGCACCGCGAAGACGTTATGGACGTGCTTTCCCGACAACTGCGCCAGGACATGCCGCGTGAACATGATGGGCGTTTTGTGATTGCCACCCAGGCGCTGCCTGAGGGCTATGTTGCAAAGAACGATGCGGAACAGAAGATTCTCGATGAAATCGGCAAGGGCCCACGGGCGGTGGATGAAATCGTGACCACGCGTCTGCAAGTCGGCACGCTGAGCCGTTTGGTAAAGCGTGGTGTTCTCATGATGTGCGGCCTGACCCCAAGTGATGCCGCCCATGTGACCGGCCTGCACAGCGCCTGGAACGGCGATGCCGCAAACGCAGGCGCAACACTTTTCGCGCGTCGCAGAGGTACCAACGGAGAGCCTATCGCGCCGGATGCTGAGACCGTGGCACAGGCCGTGATCGACAAGTTGACCCGACGCTCAGCGGAAGTCGTCCTTGATGCAGCCTTTGCAGAAGACGGTTTCGAAGTGCACGATCCAAGCCGCACGTTCATCGCCGCTGCAGCACTTTCCGGCCACACCGGTCTTGTCCGCACGAACATCGGTCTCACCACGCCGCTCATTGCTCTGGGTGCCTCTGCAGCGACCTATTATCCAGCAATTGCGAAACTCCTGAAAACCGATGTATCCGTTCCCTCCAATGCCCATGTTGCAAATGCGGTGGGTGCCGTTGTCGGCCGCGTTGAAATGAGTTTTGAGGCAATCGTCACGCAACCCTCGCAGGGGCACTATCGCGCTCACGTGGAGACAACGCCTGCGGACTTCAGGGATATGGAAGCCGCAATCAACTATGCGCTTGAAACGCTTGAGGCCGCCGCCCGGAGCGCTGCTCTGGAGGCTGGCGCTGAGGCGATCGAGGTCAAGACCAATCGGGAAGACGTGATTATTGAGGCAGATGGTGAAAAGCTGTTTGTTGAATCCCGTCTCAGCGCTGTTGCCACCGGCCGCCCCCGCCTTGAAATGAATTGAAACTTCGCGCCGTTCGCTTCAGCCTGTCCTGGCACACTTGGAGAACACGGATCCATGCAGCCCAAGCGTCTGCTCATTGTTGGTCACGTCCCCTCTGCGAACACGCAGGCTTTGCGCGATGCCGTTGAACGGGGCGCCTGCGGGCCCGACGTAGAGGGCGTTGGCGTTGATGCGCGCTCACCCTTCGATACAACGCCGGAGCATGTGTTGGCGGCCGACGCAATTATCCTCGGGACAACCGAAAATCTTGGTTACATGAGCGGCGCCCTGAAGGACTTCTTTGACCGCATCTATTATCCCTGTCTGGAAGCAAAACAGGGTCTGGCCTACGGGCTGTACATCAGAGCCGGACACGATGGCACGGGCACGCGGCGGGGCATTGAAACGATTGTAACCGGCCTGCGCTGGCGCGCTGTTCACGAACCGCTTGTGTGCCGTGGCGAGTTCAGCGAAGCTTTCGTCCCGCAATGCGAGGAACTGGGGCTCTTGATGGCGGCAGGGCTGGAAGCAGGTGTTTTCTGACGGCCCTCATGGGGTGTCGGATAAATGAGGAAATTGAAGAATGCTCGGAACCGAACTTGAAAGCGCTCTTATCACCGGCGGCTCCGGCGGCATCGGCTCGGAGATCGTTCGCCTTTTGACCCGGGACGGCATTGCTGTTGCCGCGGTCTCACCGGAAACGGAACGGCTGGCGGCTCTGGCAGAGGAGACCGGAGCTGAGTGTCTGGAACTGGACATTGCAGACCATGATGCGGTGAACAGTTTCTGCGCCGACCGGGAGTTTGACATTCTCATCAACTGTGCAGCTGTTCTCGGCACCATGACGAAATTGCACGAGACTACGCCGGAGCAGGCCGAGATGCTTGTGCGGGTCAATCTGCTGGGAACCCTCAACTGCCTGCGCGCCGTGACCCCGGGCATGCTGGCCCGCAATCGCGGTCACATCGTCAATTTTGGATCAACAGCGGGCAGTTATCCGATAACCGGGGAACCGTTTTATGCGGCAACAAAAGCCGGTGTCGAAATGCTCACCAAGAACATGAGGCTTGATCTCTTCGGTTCAGACATCCGGATCTCGGAGATCCTGCCCGGGCGTGTGGCGAGCGGCATGCACGCGGAAATGATCGGTGGCAACAGGAAAGAGGCCTGGGCCCGTTTCTATGATGGGTTTGATTGTCTGGAACCGGTGGATGTGGCGCAAATTGTCCACTACATTCTTTCAGCACCTGCGCACGTGGACATAACTCAGATCGAGATTATGCCGACACGGCAGGTGTTTGGCGGTTCGATGTTTCATCAGGACTAGTACGTGTTTCAACGCAGGATGAGCCCATGAAGTTCGATCTCTTTTGTCTGATGCAGCAGCGCGACCGAAGCTGGTCGCCGGCCGACGTATTCAACGATGTTGCAGATCAGATAGATGTTGCAGAAGCCAGCGGATTTGACACCGTCTGGTTTGCCGAGCACCACTTCAGCAACTACAGCCTGTGTCCCTCACCGTTTGTCGCTATGTCCCACTTTGCAGCCCGCACTACCAGGCTCAAGCTTGGCTCTGGGGTTGTGGTTCTGCCGCTCTATGAGCCCATACGGCTTGCCCAGGAAATTGGCATGGTCGATGTCTTGAGTGGCGGTCGCGTCGTGCTTGGCATTGGCTCGGGATACCAACCTTACGAGTTCGAACGTTTCCGCACCGTTCTGGATGAGAATGTCATGGACCGCACGCTTGAGGCCGCAGACGTCATTGAGCTGGCTCTCACCCGCGATAAGTTCGAATATGACGGCCAGCACTATGCTTATCCGCTGAGCCAGATCGCCATGAAGGCGCAAGGCGAGCGCATGCCGGATATGTGGGTTGCGGGCATGCACGAGAAGCTGCTTGATCGTGCCACAGAGCGGGGCCATGGCCTCATGCTCACGCAATCCTGGAAGCCTGTATCGTCCATTACGCCGGTGCGCGAAAGGCTGGCGCGGCTTTGCGAGAAACACGGACGCGATCCGGCCTCGCAACGGCTCGGTCTCATGCGCTTTATTCATGTGACGAACTCAAAAGCCGAAGCGGTGGAGGCCGCGGAGCGCGCCCGCTATTCATCGCGTGTTTCGCTGGCATTCCGTCTGGGTTACGGCAAGCTCGACGGTGCAATCGCTGAGGATTCACCGGCCGAAGACGAGCCCTCCATTGAAGAGATGGTGGACAATTACATTATCGGCGATGTCGATCACTGCATTGAAATGATCCTCAAGGATCACGAGGCGATGCAGCACTCGAACGTACTTTGCAATTTGCAACTGGGTGGCGTCCCGAGAGACCGGGTCATGCGCACCATGGATGCGCTTGCAAGCAAGATAATGCCGGAGGTGCAAAAAGTACTCGGCACAGGAGATGAACGCGTGGCGGCTCGCTAGCGCCATGAAAATCACAAATATCAAAACCACGCCTTTGTTTCTGCCCTACAAGAAACGCTATCACTGGGCCCAGGGTACGATTGACGGGGCTGACGTC
>JAJFHB010000184.1 GCA_021775795.1 Hyphomicrobiales bacterium
ACGGGAGCCGTAGGCGCCGTCGGCGTGGCCGCTGCGGCCTGGCCTCTTGTTGACCAGATGAATCCGGACGCATCTGTCCGGGCATTGGCGGCAATTGAGGTGGACGTCAGCGCGTTGAGCGAAGGTCAGAGCATCACCATCAAATGGCGCGGAAATCCGGTGTTTGTGCGCTACAGGACACCGGAAGAAGTCGCGGAAGCTAAAGACGTCAATCTGGACGACCTCATCGATCCCTTTGCCCGCAACGGCAATCTCGATGAAGGTGCAGAGGCCACCGATGTCAATCGCACCATCGAAGGCCGCGAGCAGTACATCGTCATGATGGGCGTTTGCACCCACCTTGGTTGCGTACCTCTCGGTCAGCAGGGCGAATACGGCGGCTGGTTCTGCCCTTGTCATGGATCGCACTACGACACATCAGGGCGTATCCGTAAGGGTCCGGCGCCGGAAAACCTTCCCGTACCGGAACACGAATTTATCAGCGACACTGTCATCCAGATCGGCTGAGGCAAAACACATGAGCGGACATTCAGACTTTCAGCCTTCGAACCCAGTGGTTAAGTGGATCGAAAGGCGCCTGCCGATTTTCGGATTAATGCACGCACAGGCGTTTGCTTTTCCGACACCGCGCAATCTGAACTATTTCTGGACATTTGGCGGCATTCTCACGTTTTGCCTGGTGGCGCAGATCATCACCGGCATTGTCCTGGTGATGCATTATACGCCGCATGCAGACTTTGCGTTTGCGAGCGTCGAGCACATCATGCGCGACGTGAACTACGGTTGGCTGCTGCGCTACTCGCACGCCACCGGCGCCTCAATGTTCTTCATTGCCGTCTATATCCACATTTTCCGCGGTCTTTATTATGGATCCTACAAGGAACCCCGCGAGCTCTTGTGGATGCTGGGTGTGATCATTTTCCTTTTGATGATGGCCACAGCCTTCTTCGGCTATGTGCTGCCCTGGGGTCAGATGAGCTTCTGGGGCGCAAAGGTGATCACCAACCTCTTCAGCGCGGTGCCGCTGGTGGGCGAGAGCATCGTAACCTGGCTGTGGGGCGGCTTCTCCGTCGACAATGCCACGCTCAACCGCTTCTTCAGCCTGCATTATCTGCTGCCGTTTGTTCTTACCGCTGTGGTCTTTCTCCATCTCTGGGCCCTGCACGTGGTGGGCAATGGCAACCCGACAGGCATCAGCGTAAAATCCGAGCAGGACACACTGAGCTTTCATCCCTACATCACGATGAAAGATGCTTTTGCCCTTTGCCTGTTCCTCATTGTTTTCGCTTTCTTCCTGTTCTTCATGCCCAACTACATGGGTCATTCGATCAACTATCAAGAAGCAAACCCGCTCTCGACGCCTGAGCACATTGTGCCCGAATGGTACTTCCTGCCGTTCTACGCAATATTGCGTTCCATTCCCGACAAGCTCCTTGGCGTCGTGGCCATGTTCGCCTCGATCCTGATTTTGTTTGTCCTGCCCTGGCTCGACACCTCTCGTGTGCGGTCCGCAAAATTCAGGCCCATTTACAAGCAGTTCTTCTGGCTTTTCGGAATCAACTGCGTGGTGCTCGGATTTGTTGGTGCAAATCCGCCAGAGGGAACGTGGCTGTTGGTGGGCCGTATCGCCACCGCATACTACTTCATCCACTTCCTGGTGATCATGCCGCTTGTGGGTATTATCGAAACGCCGAAACCGCGGCCGACGAGTATTTCCGAAAGTGTGCTGTCTAAGAAACCGGCGGACGGCGGCGGGGGTAAAGACCCTGCAGCCCAGGCTGCCGAATAACGTGGCGGATGAACGGAGATTGATGACCATGAACAGTCTGAAGAAAATCGCCGCAGCCGCAGGGCTTGCCTTGGCAGTATTCGCGGCACCGCCCGCGCTGGCTGCCAGCGCACAGCAAGAAGCGATCAATCTGGACTTCTCATTTGAGGGGCCCTTCGGAACTTTTGACCGGGCTCAGCTTCAGCGGGGATTTCAGGTCTATCGCGAAGTTTGTGCTGCCTGCCATTCGATGAGCTATCTGCATTATCGCAATCTTGGCGATGAAGGTGGTCCGGAATATCCCGAAGAGCAGGTAAAGGCTTTCGCCGCAGAAGCGACCGTCGTTGACGGCCCGGATTCTGAAGGCGAAATGTTTGAGCGCCCGGGCAAACCAAGCGATCCGTTTGCAGCCCCTTATCGCAACGAGCAGGAAGCCCGCCTCATCAATGGTGGTGCCTATCCTCCGGATTTGTCATTGCTTGCCAAAGCACGTGCGGGTTTCCACGGAACCATCAACCAGTTCATCAATGGTGTTGGCGGCGCTGAGTATATCTATTCAGTCCTGGTGGGTTACGAAGAAGCCCACGACGACGGCGAAGATCACGGCACGCTGAGCTACAACCCGTATTTTGCCGGCGGATGGATTGCCATGCCGCAGCCGATGTACGGTGATGACGTTGTCTACGCCGACGGCACGGAAGCAACAATCGAACAGGAATCTGCAGATGTGGCAGCCTTCCTCATGTGGGCAGCCGAACCAAAGCTTGAGGAGCGCAAGCGCCTCGGCTTCCAGGTTATTCTCTATCTGATCGTGTTGGCTGGAATGCTCTATATGGTCAAACGCAAGCTGTGGTCTGACATTGACCATTAGACCGCTATTTGAGTGATCAACAAAAAGCCGCCCATCCAGACGTGATCAGGCGGCTTTTTTGTGCCTGCGGCTCACCTTAGATTACTCGGAGGCGATCTTGCATGACAGGTCATAGAGATCAAACAAATCGCGGTCTTCGATCCCAATCATCGTGAAGTGCTGCACCAGATTCTCGATGTAGGAAAGGCTTGAGCCGAACACGCCGACACCGGTTGCCATGTAGCGCGCGGATTCTTCAATGCTCATGTTCTGCAGGTAGTTG
>JAJFHB010000185.1 GCA_021775795.1 Hyphomicrobiales bacterium
CCCGCAGCGATTGCAGCCTCGATCTTTATAGGCCTTGCAATGCCGGCACTTGCCGATCTGGTGCGGCCGGTACTTCCCGTGACCGTCTTTTGTCTGCTGACCATCGCCATGACACGCATCGACATAGGTGCTGCGCGAAACCAGATTGAACGGCCCGCTCCCCTGGTGTTCGGTCTCGGATGGATGATGATTGCAACGCCGCTCATCATGGGCGTCATCTTTCTGCTGATCGATGTAAACCCGGCATATGCACTTGGCCTGCTCTTACTTGGGACAACACCGCCAACGGTTTCATCGCCAGCGATGTCCCACATGCTGCGGCTGGACGGAACTTTCTCTCTGGCTCTCCTCCTCATCGGTATGGTGATCACGCCGTTCACGGTGCCGACCCTCACCGGTTACATTTTGAACTCAGAACTGGAGATTTCCAGCAGTGCCCTGGCGCTGAGGCTGTTCAGTCTCATTGGCGGCGCATCGATTGCCGCCTTTCTGCTGCGCCGGCTTCTCAAAGGCGAGCGCAGAACACAGGCAGAACCCTATTTTGATTTCGCAAATGTATTTGTCATGGGGCTTTTTGCCGTCGCCGCCATGGATGGCGTCACGGATGCGCTGATTGCCAACACCTGGAACACGCTCGCGCTGATCGGTTTTGCATTCGCCCTGAGTTTCGGAATGCTTGCGCTTACAGCAACATTGTTCTGGCGGCTGGGCCCCGCACGTGCCCTAACAATCGGATTTTCAAGCGGCAATCGCAACATGGCGCTGGCGATCAGCGCTCTGGCTGGAAATGTCCATCCTGACACCTGGCTTTTTTTCGCCGTGGTGCAGTTTCCGATCTACCTGACACCTCTCATGCTGCGCCCCATAACAACGCGCATCATCGCCCGACATGCGCCGCCTCCTGGGCAAGAGACCTAGACCGTTTCGGCCCGCTAAAGGCGCTTTGATAACAGCGATATTTGCTCCTTCAGCTCGGCCAACTCACGCGTCACATCCTCAAGGCCAGCGTCGTGCGCGGCTGATTGTTCGCTCTGATCTTCATCATGAACTTCATGCATCGAGTTGACGATGATGGCTATGAAGAGGTTGAGAACGGCAAACGTGACGATAAGGATGAAGGGAACGAAAAACGCCCAGGCATAGGGGTAAACCTCCATCACGGGCCGAACGATACCCATGGACCAGGACTCGAGTGTCATGATCTGGAAAAGGCTGTACGCACTGCGCCAAACCGTGCCGAACCAGAGATCAAAGTCAGCACCAAACAGCTTTGTGGCCATCACGGAAGCGACGTAGAAAACCAGGGCAAGCAGCGCTGCAACAGATCCCATGCCAGGAATGGCGGCGAGCAGGGCCTCAAGCACAAGTCGCATGCTGGGCACCGCAGATATGAGCCGGAAAGCGCGCAAAATTCGCAGGGCACGCAGGACCGATATGCCCGCACTCGCCGGCGCCAGAGAGACGCCCACGATAACAAAGTCAAAAATGTTCCACGGATCCCTGAAGAACCGCAAACGGTAGACAATCAGCTTCGCCAGTATTTCGGCGACAAATATGCTCAAGGCAGCCGTATCGAGTACCCAGAGCAGAGGGCCGATGGCTGCCATTACCGAGGGCGACGTTTCCAACCCGATGACAATCGCATTGACAACGATCACAACCATAATGAAGCGTTGAGTTGTCTTCGCTTCAACAAGGCGCTGCAATTTCCCAATCAGGGTCGAGCCATTTGTATCCGAGGCGTTCATCGCATCCGCCTTAGTTATCTTTACATGCGTTCGGGAACTTGAATTCCCAGTAGCGACAACACCAGCAATAACTGCCGCAGCGCCAACTGCGCCAGTGCCAGGCGCGAGGCTTGCAGGGCTTTGTTTTCTTCGCTGAGGATGTGGCAATTTTGATAGAACGTGCTGAATTCCTGGGCCAGAGTATGGGCAAACTCACACAATTCGTTCGGCGCGCGCCGCTCGTAAGCGGCTTGGATAAACTCCGGCAGGCGGTCGAGCATGAGCACAAGACCGCGTTCAAGGTCACCCGGTGGCAAAATCTCTCCCGGCACAATCCCCGCATCGCCGGCGCGACGCAGCAACGATTTGACCCGAACGGCTGCATACAGAAGATAGGGGCCCGTCTTGCCTTCAAAGCGGATGAAACGATCCAGATCGAAGATATAGTTGGACTGCCGGTGATTTGAAAGATCTGCAAACCTGATGGCCGCAAGAGCCACCATCCGCACGATGCCGGCACGCTCTTCAGTGCCGATTTCTTCTGCCAGGCCGAACTCCTCGATGCGCTCATCCGCAGCTTCGATTGCCATGGTAATGAGGTCGCGCAATTTCATGACACCGCCGGCGCGGGTTTTGAACGGCTTACCGTCGGCACCGTTCATGGTGCCAAAGCCTATATGCTCAAGCTCGGCCTTGCCGGTCACGCCAGCGCGGTTAGCAGCCCGGAACACCTGTTCAAAATGCAGATGCTGGCGCTGATCCACGACATACAAAATGAGGTCAGGATCAATGTTCTGGCGGCGGTGTTCTATGGTCGCGATGTCTGTTGTGCCGTAAGTTACCGCACCATCCGACTTGAGCATCATGAGAGGCGGTAATTCAGGATTATCGCCCTCCTCCGACACCGGCACAATCAAGGCGCCCTGGCTCATTTCAGCAACGCCGGAGGCTTTCATCTCATCAACCATAGGAGCGATGAGATCATTGACAGCGGCCTCACCCAGCCAGAGATCAAACTCGACTCCAAGATTGCTGAAATCAGCCTTCATTTCCGAGACAGAAATATCAAAGAACTGCTGCCACAAGGCCCTATACCCCGGCCGCCCTGCCTGAAGTTCCGCTGTGGCCAGACGTGCTTCATCCAAATCTTCGGGGCTTTCCTTGCAACGATTGGCAGCCACGGGATAAAGCCGCTGCAGATCATCAATTGTCACCGGACTTTCAACTGGATAGGGGCCGGTCTGCTCCGCATCAAAATAGATCAGCCCTGGCTGCTCCCGCTTAACCTCTGTGATCAACATGCCCATGGGCAGGCCCCAATCACCCATGTGCACGTCACCGACCGTGTCGTCACCCAGGAACGCAAAAAGCCGGCGCAGGCTGTCGCCGATGATCGAGGCGCGCAAATGCCCCACATGCATGGCCTTGGCAACATTGGGCCCGCCATAGTCGAGAACGACTTTGCGCACATTTTCAACCGTTGGGCACCCCAATCGCTCGTCAGCGGCAATAGCATTCACATGGCTGGTGAGAAACTCATCCGTCACATTGAGATTGAGGAATCCGGGTCCTGCAATTTCAACCCTGGAAAACCGTGTGTCGCCTTCAAGGTGCCCGAGTACGGACTCAGCAATCTGGCGGGGCGCCTTTTTGGCAATTTTTGCTGCCTGCATTGCTCCATTGCACTGGAACTGCGCCAGATCAGGACGATCCGAGGTGCGCACCAGACCAAGATCTTCGGGCAACCCTTCAGCTTTGAACGCCGAGCCTACAGCGCTGCTCAAAATTTCAGAAATGGTGCTCATTACGGAAGAATTGCCTTTGGTGATTGCTGATCCGTGACGGCTCAGGTGTTTGCCTGGCCACTTGCCTGCAGCTTCGCCCATGTATTGCGCAAGCCAACCGTACGGTTGAAAACCGGGCGATCCGGTGTTCCGTCGGGATCAGCAGCAAAATAACCCTGGCGCTCAAACTGGACCGTTTCCCCCACCGGGGTTTCAGCCAATGCAGGTTCAAGCATGCAACCTTCCAGAACTTCAATCGATTCCGGGTTTATGCCGTCGAGAAAATCTGCGCCAAGCGAGGGTTCTGCCTCAGTAAAAAGGTGCTCATAAAGCCTGACCTCGGCTTCCACTGCATGCGCTGCGGAAACCCAGTGCAGCGTGCCTTTGACCTTGCGGCCGTCCGGCGCATCGCCGCCGCGTGTTTCCGGATCATAGGTACAACGCAGCTCAGTGACTTCTCCGTTTTCATCCTTGATGACATCGGTACAGGTGATGAAGAAGGCATAGCGCAAACGCACTTCACGGCCCGGCGCCAATCGGAAGAACTTCTTCGGCGGCTCTTCCATGAAATCTTCCCGTTCAATGTAAAGCTCGCGGGAGAACGGCACCTGGCGCTGCCCTGCCCCCTCGTCTTCGGGATTGTTCACAGCTTCAAGCAGCTCACTTTCACCTTCCGGATAATTCTCGATCACCACTTTCAAGGGCCGCAGCACCGCCGAGCGACGCAGAGAGATCTTGTTCAGGAGCTCACGGGCGCAATGTTCCAACAATGCCATCTCGATGACATTGTCGCTTTTGGTGATGCCGACCCGCTGGGCGAAATCACGTACAGCCGCGGGCGGAAAACCACGGCGACGCAGGCCGCAAAGCGACGGCATACGCGGATCATCCCAACCGTTCACGTGGCCCTCTTCCACAAGCTGAATGAGGCGGCGCTTGGAGAGTACCGTGTGGGTCAGATTGAGGCGAGAGAACTCATACTGTCGCGGCACCGACGGCACCGGAAGGTTCTCAATCAGCCAGTCATACAACGGCCGGTGGTCAGCAAACTCCAGTGTACACAGCGAATGGGTTACACCCTCAATTGCATCGGACTGGCCGTGAGCGAAATCATAAGTCGGATAGATGCACCAGGTATCACCGGTGCGCGGATGACTGGCATGCAGAACACGATAGATCACCGGATCGCGCATGTTGATGTTGCCCGATGCCATATCGACCTTGGCGCGCAGAACACGAACGCCCTCGGCGAACTCGCCCGACCGCATGCGTCGGAATAAATCGAGGTTTTCTTCCACTGACCGGTCCCTGAACGGGCTGTTCGTGCCCGGTGCCGTCAACGTGCCGCGGGTTTCTCGTATTTCTTCTGCCGTCTGATCGTCAACAAACGCAAGGCCGTTCACAATCAGATGTTCAGCCCACTTGTACAGCGTCTCAAAGTGGCCCGAGGCGAAGTACAGATGTTCGCCCCAGTCAAACCCGAGCCAGGATACATCGCGTTTGATCGCTTCAATGTACTCGTGCTCTTCTTTTGTTGGGTTGGTGTCATCGAAACGCAGATTGCAGTGGCCGCCGAACTCACCCGCAACCCCAAAATTCAGACACATGGACTTGGCATGGCCAATGTGCAGATAGCCGTTTGGTTCCGGTGGAAATCGCGTCACCAGCGTATCAGTTTTGCCGGATTTCAGGTCCTGCGTGATGACTTCTCGGATGAAGTCCCTGCTGGCCTCTGCCTCGGGCGCATGCGCCTCGCTCATTTGCTTCTCACTCCGGAATTCGAATCGGGTTTGGATCGCGCACTGGCAGCGATCACAGATGCGCCACTCTGTGCGGGATTAAGCACAAACCGTCAAGCCGCCGTGGCTGACGAACGACAGCTCAACGCGCCATTATACGATATGGATCGAAGCAATTGCATTCCAAGGGACAAGTCCGGCAATACAGAGCGAGTAGTTCTGAAGGAATGGTCGGGTTTGTCAGATTAGGCAGTACACGGCACCGATGCCCTTCCCCAACCATTGACATGTGATCTACCGCATAAGACAAGCGTCACATACAGGTGTAAACTGCTGCATCAATGGCGGTGACAAGGAGAAATTGCCCATGGAACTCAAGACAGAAGAACTCGACAACAAAATTCTGAAAATTGCGCTTTCGGGCGCACTGGACGCCTCAGGCGTTGGCGATATCGAAATGCCCTTCACGGTGATTTCGAGCAAACGCGACAAGGTTGTTATTGATGTGAGCGGCGTATCGTCGATCGATGCGGCCGGCGCGGGCGTCATTGCCAAGGCCGCTGACGCCGTCAACAACAAAGGTGGCAAAGTCGCTATTTTCGGCGCCAGTGATGCTGTACGCGAAGGCCTTGCCTCCGCAGGCGTTGTGATTGCCGATGACCAGGCGGCTGCCGTCGCCGCTGTTGGTTAGAACAACCTCGGACCGGCGTTTCCAAATTCAACAGGTTCGCCGGACTGTTGTGACAAAATTTCTGCACGCAGTATGATCGATCGGAGTAACGAAACTCCGATCGACATGCACACTTTGATGATCGTGTGAAAGCATCAGGCGCACTTATTGTAATGTTCGCGGAAACGCCGTGCGCTGATTGATAACCAGGGCAGGATTGCATCTCCGCCCCGTACAAGCGTGTTGTGAGGCGGATGGCTACATTTCTGCTGGCACGGAAAATACATAACTCCCCCACGAAACACTTTGCTTCTTGAGTGGCAACCCTTCGGATCGCAAGCACAGCTGATATGAAAGATCGGTGGTTGTTGACCGAGAATTCGCCACAGTACACCCGCATTATCCTGCTGCAGTGATACGTTCTGCAGGATGAACGGCGCATATTGCTGGTGCAGCAGAACGTTGAAGAATGGACAGCCAACCGAAGGGACGACGGCATGCCCCTGACCAGACGCCACTTTGCGAGCGGCTTAGCCGCGACAGCAGCCCTCAGTGGCCTTGGGCCAGTCACGCCCGCGTCGGCGCAAGCAACCTACCGTGGACCCAATCTTATCGTGGTTCGTTTTGGCGGCGGCGTGCGTCGGGCGGAAACCATAGTAGATAAAACGACCTACGCCCCCTTTCTGATGCACACCTTGAGCCAGCGCGGTGTGCTCATTCCCGATATGACGATTGCCCAACTGGACGGCGTCGATTCGAGCCATGCTGAAGGCACGTTGAATGTTCTCACCGGCCGCTATCGGGCCTACCGGGATGCCGGCTCCCGCCTTGCCTCTGAGCGCCTGGAACCGACACAACCGACCCTGTTTGAGTATTTCCGCAGGGCCTTCGACGTGCCCGCCCACCAGACGCTTCTGATAAATGGTGAGGACAGGCCACAGGAGGAGTTTTTTACCTACGGTGTGCATCGCCACTTTGGTGTCGAGTACCGCTCAGAAATGTTGAGCCTGC
>JAJFHB010000186.1 GCA_021775795.1 Hyphomicrobiales bacterium
GATGGGGTGAGTTCGTTAGTCTGGATGTTGAAAAAATTGCCGTTTAATCTGATCTCTATGGATCAGATCGCAAACTTAGCGGTTTGACCACGTCGCCCAGAGGTCGACGGCGGTACGCTGTTGTGCGGCAAGGGTGAAGCCGATTGTCTGGCCTGGAGCAAGCTGCCCGAGGCGGGCCGCGTCAATAGCGGCGGGACGAACCGAGACGTCCGGACTGCCATCCTCGGGGCTGATCCAGCCCCTGCCAGTCTGGCAGTCGTAGCACCTAACGGTGCCGAATTTTGTTGTTTTCAATTTGTCTTCTTTTTCTGATTATCGTTTTTGTTGTCTGATGGCGGCGCCACCCGGATGTTCACCGGATGACGCCGCCTTATCAAGTGGTTCTATTCGGCCTGCAGGGATGTAGCCTGCTTGCCGCGACCGCGTGCATCGTCTTCAAGTTCGAAAGAGACTTTGTCCCCTTCGTCAATGCTGCCAATGCCTGATTTCTCAATGGCTGTTGCATGAACGAATACGTCCTTGCCGCCATCATTGGGTGCAATGAAGCCGAAGCCTCGTGAATGATTGAAGAACTTTACTGTTCCACTTACTCGCATGTCTGGGTCCTTTCCCGTTACAATTCGCAAGTTGTCTTTGGACGATAGTTTCGCTTTTGCGCGGGTCTTCAGCGCAGTGCGAATTCACAGATTGTCGGGAAAAGGTCGTTATGCCCCGTTCCATACGGGAGACTGCAAAAAACACAGTTCATCGGGGTATGCATGCTCTAGCCAACGTCTGAGGATGCGCTTTTTCCAAATATAAACGCATCAGTCTTCCTTACATAGGAGACATTGCCAACAAGTGCAAGGTCACTGTGCTAATTGATTCGCAAGAGGACGGATGGCCATGTCGGACGTACCTTTGTCGCTGTAGCCCACTCATTCTACATTCAAGGTGCCTGCTCTTGCTTTCTTCAATCAAGGACGGCGTGTGCTCGGAAGACGGCTCTGCATGGCCTTGCCCAATGAATTCAAAGGTGCTCCGCCCGCGTCGAAATTTGTGGCATCGAGCCAGTCCTTGATCTTTCCCCTCACTTCTGGCCATTCATCATCAAGGATGGAATACCAGGCAGTGTCACGATTTTTCCCCTTGAATATCAAGTGGTTATAGAAAATCCCTTCGAATCTGAATCCAAGACGCCGCGCCGCTGATCTGGATTTTTCGTTGAGAGAGTTACAGCGCCATTGCATGCGTCGATAGGCAAGGTCACCCATCGCATAACAAAGCATGAGGTAGAGCGCCTCGGTGGCAGCGCGGCTGCGCTGCAGATCAGGAGCGAACCAGATATGGCCAATTTCGATGACACCGTTTTGCGGGTTGATGTCAAGAAACGAGGCCTGGCCGCGCGCTTTGCCGGTGCCATTGTCGATGATGGTGTAGAAGATCGTGTCAAAGCTGGAGGATTGCTGTCGCAGTGTTGCGGTGTATTCCTCAACGCTGGCCCAGGGCCCATAGGCCAGATAATCCCAAATACGCAACCCTTCCTCGGTCGTGTGCGACGCCTCATACAACCCCGTTGCATGACGCAAGGCATCCTGTGGTTCAAGCGTCACCAACTCACCCACCAATGGCATGCGTGCTGGAACCCGTGCGGATGGAAGGGTAACGACCGCCTCACCCGACAGCGGGCGTGGATGAGCTTGTTCAAGCATCTCCAGAGCAGACATTTCTACCTCTGCGTCAATTGTTGAAGAGCAACGCTAAAGTGCATTCAATTTTGCGAGATTTGCCTGTTTCAACTGATCTTCCGTGAAATCCAGATCATAGGCCGGAGAGAGTATGAGCTCCGCGGCGCTGACAGATATGCTCACGAAGTCCGACATGTGCGGGACATACTGCGCCCAGATCGCGTCAAACGCTGACACCATTTCAGGGCCCGCATCAACCTTTCGAATAATCTCGGCAGTGCCCGTTACCCGCACCGCCTTTCGCGTCAGCACATCAATGAAACAGACTTCAACTGATGGCCGTTTGCGCAGATTGGAAAGCGTGCCTGGCGATCGAATGTTACCAAATGCGATGTGCCCGTCGTCCACCACAACAAATGTTGCTTTAGGCGAGACAGACGGTGAGCCATCGTCATTGATGCTCGCGACCATCCCAGCGGTGTGATCGGTAATGAGCTTCTTCATTTCTGCATTGAGCATGGAGCAATTCCTCGTAGAGCGTCAGGCGCCCAGGGATGTCGGGCGGACATCCACGAACGTCTCGTTGTAACAAGCACCGCGTTCAATGTCGGTGCGAAGCTCGGAAGGGATCAGGGCATTGACCGTCCGGCCCGTCTCACTTGTTCGGAGCCAGGTACCCTTTGGTGAATAGAGAACCCCTGGCCTGACGGCATCCGTTACCACCGCTTCCAGAACAACTTCGCCCTGAGCATTCCAGACAGAAAGCAAATCACCGTTCGAAATGCTCTTTGCTTCAGCATCCGACGGATTTATCTCGACAACCTCATGACCCTGGGAGGCCTCGCATCCACCAAAGGTGGCATTTGTGCGCTTCGATGAGGACGGAGAAATAATGACAAAGGGCAAAGATCGTGGAACCGGCTCAAATCGCGGCACGCCATAACCGTACTTTGCTTCAAGGTCTTCCGAGAACAGTTCAATCTTTCCGCTTGCGGTAGCCGGTTCGACCGTGTCGCACATGATCGGCTCCGCCCCCTCTATGGAGGTCATGAACAAAGCGCCGTTTGTGGGCACACTGCTTGGTGCAAAGCCCTGCATTCGCGGATCGTCACCATCAAACGCTGCATCCATGAGTTCATGATCGCTATCTTTGAAGATCGGATCATCAAAGCCAAAGCGTGCCGCCAGACGGCGAAAGATTTCCGTATTCGGCAGACTTTCTCCGACACACGGAATGACCGGTTCCGCGCGCTGCACGTAATTCTGGCCATAGGCGCCATAGATGTCTGCATACTCAAAATGACTGGCTGCGGGCAGAATCACATCCGCGTAATACATGCTGTCGGTCATCACCACATCAGAACCGACAATGAAGAGATCGTCGCGTTCCAGCGCCGCGATCATCATCTCCTGATTGGGGTGGGTGGCGATGGGATTGTGATTGTAGATCATTACCGCCTTCACCGGCGTCTCGAGCGTATCGTCGAGAATTTTTTCGGCCACATCGACAATGTTGAATGTACGCGTACCCTCGGGTGCAAGATCGGGCCGCTGCAGTTTTGCACTCGTTTTGGGTGACGCGAGCCCTGACTTGGCGATGACCCCGGCACCTTTGCGACCATGATTGCCGGTGAGGCTCTGCAGGGCCATTGCCGCGCGCAGGCCAGAACCGCCGCTGCGGCCACGTTCAATACCATTGCCAAGCGAAACCGCCACACAACTCGAAGAGCAATATAGATCAGCAAAGGCGCCAAACTCGTCGGCGCTCAAGCCGCAAATGCTCTGAACATCCTCTACCCCGTATTGGCGCGCCTGATCCATGTAGGCGTCAAATCCCACTGTCCACTTTCCGATAAATTCGAGATCAAGTTTGCCGCGCCGCTCAAGCTCTGCGGCCATTGCCATCGCCAGAACAACATCCGCACCGGGCTGTATCTGCAGAAACAAATCGCATTGCTCAGCAACTTTGATGCGTTTGGGATCGATGATCACGGCTTTACCGCCATTGTCCCGCACTTCCTTGATGACCCGCATCAAATGCAAGTTCGAGACGGTGACATTGTTGCCCCAAACGACGATCAGGTCCGCGTGCCGGCCCTGTGCTGGAGGCATACCGGGCGATGCGCCAAACAGGCTTGTGTAGGCAGTGCCCCGAACGGCACCGCAAAGCGGCCCGCGGTCCAGCATTGTGGCGCCCAGCTTGTGGAAGAAACGACGGTCCATGGAACCGCCTGCAAGTTCGCCATGCGGCCCTGCGTAATTGAAAGGCATTACAGATTGTGGCCCGTGAGAGGCGATCGCCTGGCTGAAGCCCTTATGCACAAGATCAAGGGCTTCGTCCCACGATACAGGTTCGAAGGCTCCATCGCCCCGCTTCCCGACCCGTTTCAAAGGCCTTGTCAGCCGTTCCGTTCCATGAACGAATTCGGGGTAATGCCGCGAAACCTTGTTGCAGATGACCCCATCCGTATAGGGATTTGCCTTGGAGCCCCGGACTTCAATCAGTTGATCGTCAACCACGGTTGCAGACAAACTGCAGGTATCCGGACAATCAAGCGGGCAAACACTGGGACGAACGTCCGACGAACCGGTTTCGATCATTGTGACAATACCTCATGCATAGTGGCCACCTGCATTGAGGCGGCTTTTGGCGACCCTTAAGGCCGCTATCAGGTGGCAGGATAGCGTCTATTGGCTGCTTGGAAATGACCAATATCAACAAAATCTAAAGGACCACTTTTGCGGCAGGAGAAAGCCGCAGGGATGTCCGTACAAATTGTAAGGAGAATAGTGGTTGAAGCGACGGCGCCAGTTCTAGAGCGCTTCACGTTGGTATGCTCTAGACGGCCTTCAATTGAGGAACTCGCCGCTGCATCTTCTCTGCGGCGCCATGCAAGGCGTTTATCAGACTGGCTGCGGTGATTGGCTTTGCCAGGTATTCATCAAAACCTGCTGCCATGGCTTCCTTTTTGGACGCCTCGGTGACGTCCGCGGTGACGCCGATTACCGGCACTTCTGCAGCCGGTCCGCCCAACTGGCGAATTCTCGCCGTTGCCTCTATGCCGTTCATTCCAGGCATTCGAATATCCATGAGCACGACATCATAACCGCCGCGCGCAGCCATCTCCACAGCCTCAGCGCCATCGTTGGCAATTTCAACATCGTGCCCGGTGTTCTGCAGCATACGTGAAAACAAGAACTGGTTGGTTGTGTTGTCGTCAACGAGCAGGACCTTGTAGCTCGCGCCTTCAGTTGCTTCGGGCACCTTGGAAACAGTTGGCTCTGCTGGCGAACAACTGTCTGAAACAGGCATTGGTACAGCGAACCAGAAGCGGCTGCCCCTGTTCTCCTCACTCTCCACACCAATGTCGCCGTTCATCAGCTCCACAAGCTTCTTGCAGATTGAAAGCCCCAGGCCACTGCCACCATACTTACGCGACGTGGAGCTTTCTGCCTGCACAAATGGAGCAAACAGCTTGCTGCGGGCATCAGATGAAAGCCCGATGCCGCTGTCGCTGACTTCAAACCGCAATCGGGTATTGGATTGGCCATGAGGTTCAACCGCCAGCGAAACTTCGACAGTACCGTTTTCGGTGAATTTGATGGCGTTATCGATCAGGTTTGACAGGATCTGCCGGATTTTTGTCGGATCACCTCTAACCTGATCCGGCAGTTCCGCATCAATCCGGCATTCGATCTCAAGCCCATTCGTTTCCGCCTTCGCCTTGTGTATGGCAACGACACTGCGAAGCAGATCAGCAATGTCGTATGGGACGTTTTCGATCTCCAGGCGCCCGGACTCAAGACGTGAGCTGTCGAGAATATTATTCAGGAGATCCAGCAACCCGTTGGCAGACTCTTTAGCTATGTCGCCAAGTTTTTGCTGGTCCTCATTCAGTGGCGTCTTCGAGAGAAGTTCCATCGTGCCGATGACACCATTCATGGGTGTGCGAATTTCGTGACTGATTGTGGCCAGGAATTCTGACTTCGCGCGGTAAGCCGCGCGGGCCTCGTCGCGGGCTCCCACAAGCTGGTCGGTCAGCTCCTCAAGCTTGCGATGGGCGTGATTCAACTCCCGCAGTCGTTGCTCAAGGGCAACGCGTTCCTGTCGCAATGCGTTCTCTGCAGCGTCGCGAGCCTGTCGGTCGCGGACATGTTCGGTTACGTTCGTTGCAGCGCCGCGATACCCCTTGAACGTGCCATCATCGGAGAACAGAGGTATTCCGCTTATCCGAACCCAGGCAGTTTCGCCGTTTGCGCGCTTTACGGAATATTCGAATTCGCGAAAGGGCCGCCGCGCCTCCAGGTCGCCCAAATGCGCCTGCCAGTCGGCATTGTGAGGGTCCGAGATATCAAGATCTGTGCGGCGGCGCCCCAGGATCTTGTCCCGGGGCACACCCAACTCGTGCTCGATCTGTTCTGAAAGCTCTGTCCATCGAAGATCCGCGTCCGTTTCCCAGAACCAGTCGGAGGCGGACTCAGCGTAAGTCTGGAAACGCTCACGGCTGTCTGTAAGCTCTGCGGCCTGTTCCTTTTGAACGGTGATGTCCGCGCGCGTTCCGACAGACCAGCCGTTTGGAAGCCGCGCACTGTTCACCCGGAGCCAACGGCCGTTCAACAATTGTTGCTCAAACGGCCCGGAGTGCTCTTCAAACCGTTTGAGCCGCTCGGCCAGCCATGGTTCCAGCTCTTCCGGGTCAGTAATGCCGAGACAGTGGGTCGCTGTATCGCGGGCAATCTGCTCGATTGAAATGCCTGTTTTCCAGGTTTCACCGATTGGAGCATAGAGCTTGCGGTATGGCGTATTGCAATAGACCATGCGCGATTGGCCATCAAAAATCACCAGGCCTTCTGCCATCGCTTCGACAGCATCAAGGAGAACATCCTGCGAAGATAAGCAGGTGTCCGACGCGCTGCCTGCGTCAGAAGATAGTTGGCCTGCTGAGCCCTTTGCGTCAGGTGGGAGCATAGGTCTTCTGCAAACTCCAAGTTCGCTCATCGCGCGTGCCATAACGCACAGGAATTCCGCGCGCGAAATGGCTACGTCATGTTCAAACACAGAGTAGAGTTTCCAACCCTAACGAAACCCTAATTCCTGACCTGGAAGCGGTTAATTTCAGGGCCACAACATACGCGTCAGTTTTCGCAAACGCAGAAATGCGCAGATCGCGATGAACCGCGTCTAGGGTTCACGCACAATGGCGTCACAAACCACACTTTCGGTATCACGAAGAACGATAAAAACCTGCTGACGTGACTTGTTCAAAATGAACTGAGTGTCGGCTGTGTTACCCACAACACTGGCGCGTATTGAAACGAGATTATTCGTAAGCCGCCAGGCGTTAAGCACCGCTACCTGAATGTTATTGATGTAGAGGTGGCCGCCTGTAGGCGTGTCGCCGTCTTCGTAGATCACGAAGTGGAGCCCTTCGTTCTGTCCGCTGCAGGTATAGGTTTCGGTTGCGTTGGCCGCAATTGTTCCGGCCAGCAAAGCCGCTCCACCGACGAGCGCAACTACGCTCTTTTGCAGAAGTTTCCGCATTTCAATCTCCAATCGTCCGTATACGCCCCAACCATTGGTGAGCGTAACGCGAGTCGATGCTGAGACAAAGGCAAGACGGCCAGGAAAAGCAGATGCAGTGGAGCGAAGCCTTCAAGCCCGATCCACAATCGCCCTGTGTTCGATAGTTTAGCTCTAAACGAACGATGTTTGCGGTGCACGAGGTGCCCTAGCGCGGCCTTAACAGTTGAACAAGCGCACCGACATCGTGCGGTCCAGTTCCTCGGTCCACAGCCCTGCCGAAGAATTGTCTAATGAACTCGGATACATCCGAGCCATATCCACTCTCGTTCTGAAATTCGATCATCAGGTCAAGAATGTGCGTCCATACCTCTATAGGAGCGTCGGACGCCTCGATCCCGCCGTTCTTGATCTTGCCCATGCTTTCGACAAGCGCTTCCGCGTCGGCCACCGCCCCTGCGGGCAAGTCCCTTGCAAGTTCGAGAAGCGAAACGCCGGCCGCCTCGCAGATTGCAGCGCCATTCATAATGCCGACAGTCAACCCCAGCGTCCCGGACAGCATTGCCAGATTGAGGGCAGAGGATTTAGCAGGGTCCGACCCCAGATACCTGGTCTGTGGTGCTAGTGTCTTGAGCAATGGCTCAACTGCGTCGTAGGCGTCTTTATCGCCCGCAGCATATATGGGCGCATCTTCACGGCCGATCTGATCGACATAGGCGACAATCTCACCGTCCAGATAGGAAATACCCGCCTGTTTCGCGGCTTCATAGGCGGCGCGGGCCGCATTTGGCGAGCCACTGGTGAGCTGTATCAGAATCCGCCCCTTCAGTGCCGAAATGCAGTCCTGACTTCCAAGCACCGAATCTGCAGTTTCATAGTCGCTAAGGCACACAACGATCATGGGACTGGCAGAGATCGCTTCGGCAGGCGTTGGCGCGACGGTGACATTTCGGCTGGCAAGGGGCAGCGCTTTGTCCAATGTACGATTCCAGACAACGATGTCCCTGCCGGACTTCGCCGCCGTATTGGCCAAGGCAAAACCCATCGCACCCAACCCGATAAAGGAAGCATCCGCCATCTCAAACCCCTGACATTTTTATGACGCTAGAAAGCACATTTTGTTGTGCTTGGAATTGACACCGAAGCCCGGGAGAATCACCAGGGCTTGGCAATGCGAATTCTTAGTTTATCCGGTTGCTGGAAGGTTTCCTAATATCTGCCGCGACGCACGACACATTCAGCTCCTGACACTTAACGGACCCTTCAAGATCCTTGGGAAAGTGCCTGTTTCTGGCGGCAAGACACACATCCGAAAGGGCGCGTGAGCCAGATCAGCTTTGTGAGTGCAAAATCTAGTCAAGCAACAGCATGGTGTCGGCATCCTGCCAGCTGATCCAGGCCTTGTCGCCAATGTCGAGGGTGGATTCAGTGTCACGGCTGTCATTT
>JAJFHB010000187.1 GCA_021775795.1 Hyphomicrobiales bacterium
AGGGTTTCTTCCGATGTCGGAGCAGACGGCGGTGTGGCCGATCCCGGTATTTCGGTTTCGGGCAGGTCAATATCGTCGGGAGCCGCCGCCATTGAAGATTGAAGGCCGGCGAGGAGAATGAAATATGCAGCCAAACAACTCAGCGACCGGGGTGCCCATGAATTCATTGCGGCGCGGCCGTTACATTTGCAGAGGTAATGTCGATTGCGGTTCCACCTGTGTGGTCAGGCTGAAACTGCAATGTGATTTCGCGTGCACCATGGCAATCGAGAACAGTCCAGGTTTCGTCCCATCCCTCTCCATATTCGGTATCGAACCTGTCACCGGAAACCGTCGACAGAATACGCAAGGGAAAGGTTACGGGACAACCATTCAACACGGCAGCTTCGTGTTCCTGTTCGACGACAGTGCGGACAGCGTCATGCTCGAGCCGAGGTGATGTCTGGGTGTTACCGAGTAGACGCGCATAGAACACCGGCTCATCTTCCTTGAGAGAAACGTAGACCAGCCTTTGGTAGGGAACACTGCAGCCTCCAACACTCACGATTTCGACCCACTGGAGCGCACCGAGATCCGGTGCGCCGGGCAATGATACTGAACGGTCCTGCAGATAGGTTCCCACAAGCTCCAGCGGCTCTGGATCAGGACACGGACCAATCCATGTTTCGTAACCGACGAGGTAAGTCGTCAGCCGATCAGAGTAATACTCCGTGGCAATATAGGCTGCGAGATCGGCTTGCGATTCTGGAATTGCAGGCTGCGCCGATACCGGGGCTGCGGCAATTATCATTGCCACCAACACCCCGGATATGAGCCTGCCTGCTTTGGTCATGGCAGTCCGGCTGCACTCAGTCAGCCAACAAAGGTACGCGTGGCACACTGCCGCCGCCGCCTTTTCCGCCGCCACCTCGTTTGTCCTTTTTCTTGGCTGCCGGTCGCTTGCGCGCTTTGGTAGCCTTACGTGGTGCCCGCTTGGCTGCAGGTTTGGGTAAATTGAGTGTTTCGCGAGAAAGAAACTCAAAGCCAAGCTGCTCTTTGCCCTCCTCGCCTTTCTCCACCACGACCTTGACGGTACCGCCCTTGGCAAGCTTGCCGAAGAGGACTTCATCAGCCAAAGGCTTTTTGATGTGCTCCTGGATAACCCTGGAAAGCGGGCGTGCGCCAAATTTCTCGTCGTAACCTTCACGTGCGATCCAGCTGTTGGCCTCATCGCTCAATTCGATGGTTACATCGCGGTCGGCGAGTTGGGCTTCCAACTGCAACACGAATTTCTCCACTACTCGTGAAACCACCTCTGCTGGAAGGCCGGAGAAGGCAATGGTTGCGTCCAGCCGGTTGCGAAACTCTGGTGAGAACAGCCGGTTGATGGCCTCTTCATCGTCCCCTTCCCGTTTCGAACGGTTGAAGCCAATGGGCGGCTTGGTCATTTCCGAAGCGCCGGCATTGGTTGTCATGATCAAGATCACATTGCGGAAATCGATCGATTTACCGGTGTGATCGGTCAGTTTACCGTGATCCATGACCTGCAACAAAATGTTGAACAGATCAGGGTGAGCCTTTTCGATTTCATCCAGCAGCAACACGCAATGGGGATGCTGATCAACGCCATCGGTCAGAAGACCGCCCTGATCGAAACCAACATAGCCCGGAGGCGCGCCGATCAATCTGGAGACAGTGTGGCGTTCCATATACTCGGACATATCGAAGCGCAGGAGTTCAAGGCCCATCAACTCAGACAACTGACGGGCAGCTTCGGTCTTGCCGACACCAGTTGGGCCAGAGAACAGGTAGCAGCCGATCGGCTTTTCAGGTTCACGTAAACCTGCACGGGCAAGTTTTATTGCCGATGCCAGCGCGTCGAGAGCCTTGTCCTGGCCGAACACAACGCGCTTAAGATCTGTCGGAAGATCTTTCAGCAGTGCCGTGTCGTCCTTTGAAACTGACTTGGGAGGAATACGGGCCATCGTGGCAATGGTTGCCTCGATTTCCTTGATCCCGATTGTCCTTTTACGTCGTGATTCCGGCAGCAACATCTGTGAGGCGCCGGATTCATCGATGACATCAATTGCCTTATCAGGCAGCTTTCGGTCGCCGATGTATTTATCCGAAAGCTCAACCGCAGCCTTTATGGCATCATTGGTGTAGCGAATGTTGTGAAACTCTTCGAAGTAAGGTTTCAGGCCTTTCAGAATTTTCACTGCGTCGGGAACGGTCGGTTCCTTCACATCGATTTTCTGGAAGCGACGCACCAGGGCCCGGTCCTTTTCGAAATGCTGCCGGTATTCCTTGTAGGTGGTCGAACCGATGCAGCGGAGCGAACCGCTTTGAAGCGCCGGCTTCAATAGGTTCGAGGCATCCATGGCACCGCCACTGGTCGCACCGGCGCCAATGACCGTGTGAATTTCATCGATGAACATGATCGCACCGGGATAGCGCTCAATTTCATTGACCACCGCTTTGATGCGTTCCTCGAAGTCACCGCGATACCGCGTGCCGGCAAGAAGCGAGCCCATATCCAATTGGAAGATGGTGCAGTCACTCAGGACGTCAGGAACTTCTCCGTTGATGATCTTGCGCGCCAATCCTTCAGCGATCGCGGTCTTACCGACACCTGGATCGCCGACGAAGAGCGGATTGTTTTTTTGACGGCGGCAAAGCACCTGGACTGTGCGACTCACTTCTGGCTCGCGGCCAATCAGCGGGTCAATGCGTCCTTCCTCGGCCTTCTTGTTGAGGTTGACGCAATAAGCCTCGAGAGCGTCCGTATTCTCTTTGGTTTCGCCCTCGCCTTCTTCCGCTGCCGTTTCCTCTTCGACACCACGCGCAGGACGGGCATCTCCCATTCCGGCGCGTTTCGCAATGCCGTGAGAAATGTAATTCACTGCGTCGTAGCGGGTCATTTCCTGCTCTTGCAGAAAATAAGCCGCATGACTTTCGCGCTCGGCAAATATGGCAACAAGGACATTGGCGCCGGTTACTTCTTCCCGCCCAGATGACTGGACGTGGATTACGGCACGTTGAATGACGCGCTGGAAGCCGGCCGTTGGCTTTGAATCCTCACCATCATCAACGATGAGACTTGCCAGTTCCGTATCAACATAGTTTTCCAAATTGCGGCGCAGCAACGTCAGATCGACATTGCAGGCTCGCATTACTGCTGCTGCATCATCGTCGTCGATGAGCGCCAGCAACAAATGCTCGAGCGTCGCATATTCATGCTGGCGTTCGTTTGCCAGAGCGAGTGCGCGGTGAAGCGCGTTTTCCAGACTGCGTGAGAATGTCGGCACTGTCCTTCGTTACTCCTTTTCCATGGTACATTGCAAAGGATGCTGATGTTGGCTTGCAAAGTCCATGACCTGTGTCACTTTAGTTTCCGCTACCTCAAATGTATAAACACCGCAGATCCCCACACCCTTCTGGTGCACATGCAGCATAATGCGAGTCGCTTCTTCGCGCCCTTTGCCGAAAAACCTCTCCAAGACAAGAATGACAAACTCCATCGGGGGGTAATCGTCGTTCAGCAAAAGCACTTTGTATAGGCTCGGCTTCTGCGTCTTCTGCCGCGTACGTGTGGCCACCCCTGCGTCGCCGTCACCTCCAGATTTTCGTTCTTCAGACATAATCGTTTCAAAGATCAGCAAGTTCATATCTCAATTTAATCGGGCGCTCAGGTCCAGCGAACCGGACAGCGATGATGACAATATAGGATTGTTTTGCAAAATCGGAATGGACTTTTAGGCGCGCCCTAAAGAAAGCCCTGCGGCCTAGTGGCCCTTATGGCCATAATTTCTTGCCGGAACCGCAAACGCGAACGGCCCGGCGCTTGCGCACCGGGCCGTCCAACTACCGCTCTCGCGGTATTCTCAAAGCAAGTTACTTGGAAGAAGTCTTGCCGGAAAACTGAGCAAACTGGCCTTCGAAGGGCTTGTAGGCTTCCTTCGCGGCAGCAACATAAAGCTCGCTGATTTTGGTTACGCGACCCATGTAGGTCTCGTAAGCGCCCTTGGCGAAGTCGGACTGGACTTCAAGTGCTTTGTCCATTGACTTGGCGGACATCGCTTTTTCAACAAGAGTTGTGCTGTCTTCGAAAGATTTGCGGGAAAAATCAGCAACTTCGCTGGCGATATCCTGAAAACCCTTCGTCATTGCTGTTGCGCTGGCAACGGCTGCTTCGAGGTTGTCTTTGCCGGCGGCCTGCAGTTCGTCAAAGTCTTTAATCATTTTGGATACTCCGAGTTCGCAAAGTGTGTTGTTCTGTGATCCTTATATGTGCAGCGCACAATTAATGTCAAGAAATAAATGGTGCAGCGCACAAAATTCATCATCTCCCCTGATTTCAGCCGAATTCTGGGCAATTTTACCGTTTAGTAATCAAGCCTTCTCATGATGGAGGCTCAGGCGAGGTGCGGCGCACATCTGAAGTAACAGAAGTAGCGCCCCGGACGATGCAGACATCGGCGGAACAGCTTGAGGCGGTCCAGAAGGAGCTGCCGCAAAAACTGCGGTATCGCGGTGCAGGTGGGACAGGATTAATGGTAAAAACGTGCGTATGGCCCAGAGTTGTGGCCGTTTTCTTGATGGTTTTTGTTGCTTTTGGGCTTTTGGCGGGCACGGATGCACGCGCAAACGAACGATTTGCAGCCCTCGCGGTTGACGCCCAAACGGGTCAGATACTTTTCTCGCGTAACGCCGATGCGCAACGCTTTCCCGCCTCACTCACAAAAATTATGACACTGTATGTTCTGTTTATGGAGCTTGAAGCAGGTCGTATGACGCTTGAAACGCCCCTCAACATCTCGTCACATGCTGCGAGCATGCAGCCCTCAAAGCTGGGATTGTCAGTGGGTTCGTCAATCTCTGTTGAGAATGCAATCAAGGCTCTTGTGACCAAATCTGCAAACGATATCGCCGCTGCGGTCGGCGAAGGCGTGTCTGGAACCGAAAGTCAATTTGCTGAGCGCATGACTGAGGTTGCCCGCTCAATTGGCATGACACGTACGCGCTTCAAGAACGCCTCGGGCCTGCCTAACGGCCAACAGGTCACCACTGCCCGCGACATGGCAACGCTTGGCTTGCGTGTTCAGCTCGATTTTCCGCAGTATTATCACTACTTCAGCCTCAGAAGTTTCACCTATCGCGGCAACACCTATCGCAATCACAATCGGCTGCTTGGCCGCTACGATGGCACCGACGGCATCAAGACTGGCTACACCCGTGCTTCGGGCTACAATCTGACGGCATCAGTTCAGCGTGACGACCGCCACATCATTGGCGTGGTCATGGGCGGACGGACGGGCCGCTCACGCAACGATTACATGATGTCGATGCTGACAACACAGCTGGAACGTATGACGCCAAACAACAGTCATGTGATCGCCAGCATGGCCGGCATTCCCCCGGGACTGACACCGCCCATCAGAGATTCCTATCCCCTGCCCGAGGCAAAACCCGGCACTGACGGACCCGTCGTCCTGGCGGATGCGCAGGATATTGTCCAGGAACCGGCACCTGAAGAAGCTGCTCAAGCGGAACCCGTAATTGAAACACCTGTCCTGATCGTTGCCGACCTTTCCGGACAGACCGACCTGTCCCGCCCAAGCGTACTACCTCCAGAAGACGCGCCAGAAGAAATTGCCATTGCTGCAGTTCCCGAAGCACAAAACACAGCGGCCACACCTGATTCCTGGCGGATACAAATTGGTGCGTTCACAACGGAGAATGATGCCCTGCAGCTGCTTGAAACAGCTCGTCAGCTTGGCCTGTCGGATCTCAGTGACAAGAGCGCCTTTACGGTCGCCCACTTTGTCGATGATCGGATGATTTACCGGGCACGCTTTAGTGGTTTCGATGAGAATGGTG
>JAJFHB010000188.1 GCA_021775795.1 Hyphomicrobiales bacterium
CGGAACACACGACCCGGGAAGTGCCGTCACCTGGCTGCAGGTTGCCGACCCGGGTACACAAGCCTCACAGACCGCTGCCGGTGTCTTTTACCGCCAGGGTGACGCGCCAAACGGAGCCACCCTGCAACGGGCTGTCGACACTCAGGTTCTTGGCCTTGTCATCTCGGATGCATCACAGGTCGAGCAAACTGTGGTGCGGGCGTTTGAGTTGGGCTGTGATGCCCTGCTTCTGGATGGTACGGGAGATATGGATACGGCCTGGAGTGAACTGGATGGCGCACCCGATCTCAACATTTTGCGGGCAACAATCGTCACCTTGCGGGCGATGAAGAAAGAAGAGCACATCGATCTCATCTGGTATGGCGGCGCCCGCTCCGGCACAGATGCGGCGAAACTCATCGCCATGGGTGCGAAAGCGATTGCCTATGGCATGCCGGTAGCCCTGGCGCTCGGTGGACAGATCGCGGCTGCAGACCACGTCGAGTTCGAAGCCGACCGTTCCGAAGAGGAACGCGTCTCGGCCATTGAGAATCTTCTGAAGGCCCACGAAGGCGAAGCTTCGATGATGGCCCGTTGTACAGGCAAGACCAACCTGATGAACCTTGAACCGGAAGATCTTCGTGCCATTACCATCGCGACTGCCAAGGCGTCAGGCATACCGCTCGTCGGCAAGAGCACATGAGGGGGAGCCCGGCGCGTTCTGGCAAAGATCAACAGCAATTTCACCGGCCGGACTGACCTGTCAGCATTGTATCGACATGCGCGACAACGCTTTCATTGGCTTCACCGGATAAACATCGTAAATCTAACCAGACAACACTGAATTTTTTGAGGGAGGGGATCTCATATGGCTGTCGATCTCGCCAAAGTGGCAAAAGAAAAAGGTATCAGATATTTCCTGATCAGCTTCTCAGACCTGTTCGGAGTAGCGCGCTCAAAGCTGGTTCCAGCAGCAGCGATCAAGGATATGCAAAAGAATGGCGCAGGCTTTGCGGGCTTCGCCGCCTGGCTCGACATGACACCGGCGCATCCGGACATGTTTGCCATTCCTGACCCGGACAGCCTCATCCAGTTGCCCTGGAAACCCGAAGTCGGCTGGCTTGCATCTGACCTGTGGATGGCCGGCAAACCGGTTGAGGCAAGCCCGCGCATCATGCTCAAGCGGCAGATCGAGAAGGCCAAGAAAGCTGGCTATGTGCTGAAGACAGGCGTTGAGTGCGAGTATCATCTGGTCACAGCGGACGGCACATCAATTGCCGATGAGAACGATATCCAGGAGAAGCCCTGCTACGACCAGGCCGCTCTCATGCGTCGTTACGATGTTATCTCCGAGATCTGCGATGCGATGCTGGACCTTGGCTGGAATCCTTATCAGAACGACCATGAAGATGGTAACGGCCAGTTTGAAATGAACTGGGATTTTACCGACTGCCTTGAGACTGCAGACCGTCATACGTTCTTCAAACTCATGACCAAGCAGATCGCGGAAAACCATGGCCTGCGCGCGACATTCATGCCCAAGCCGTTCATGGAGTTGACGGGTAACGGCTGCCACTGTCACGCCTCGTTGTGGGACAAGACCGGCAAGAAGTGCCTCTTCGACGGCAAGGACGAAATGGGCCTCTCACCGCTTGCCTACAATTTCCTTGGCGGCGTGATGCATTCTGCCGAAGCGCTGTGCGCACTCTTCAATCCAACAGTGAACAGCTACAAACGCATCAACGCGCCGGCGACGACCTCAGGCGCCACCTGGGCACCCAACACGGTCACCTATGGCGGTAACAACCGCACACACATGGTGCGCATTCCTGATGGCGGGCGTTTCGAATTCCGTCTCATGGACGGGGCAGCGAATCCCTACCTTCTGCAGGCAGGTGTTCTGGCGGCGGGCCTTGAGGGCATTGCTGAAAAGCGTGACCCGGGCAAGCGGCTGGATATCGATATGTACTCGGAAGGTCACAAGGCCCAGGGCGCCCGGAAGCTGCCTCTCAATCTTCTTGATGCGTTGCGGGCTTTGGACAAGAGCAAATCCCTGCGGACTGCAATGGGGTCAGAACAGATCGACAGCTACGTGAAGCTCAAAATGCAGGAGTGGAACAGCTATTGTCATCACCTTACCCAGTGGGAGCGTGACCGCACACTGGACGTCTAGCAAAAACTGGCACCGGGAGGACTTCGCTCAGGCGCTATCGACGCCAAGCAGATCTTCCCGGGCCGTTGCCAGGTGCATCTTGATCATCTCCAAGGCTGCCTGAACATCGCGTTGGCACAGGGCGTCATACATGGCGCGGTGCTGGCGATTATACTCTTTTATGTGCTCCGGCGTCAGAATGGCTTCCTTCATGGCATCCCATTGAGCATGGGCGCGGACTTCATTGATCTGCTGATAGACATGCATGAGCAGCGGATTTCGCGAGCATCTTGCCAGCAGTTCATGAAACTCACTGTCCCAGCGGGTGAAGACGTCCTTGTCTCCACCGCAGGCCTCCATGTTTTCAAGTATTTCCGCCATGCGTTCGAGGTCGCGGGCGGAAGCATTGATACAGGCCAGTCGTGTCATTGCCGGCTCCACCGCCAGGCGCGCCTCAATCAGCTGCAGCGGGCTGATGAAGTCCGTGATGTCCTTCAGCGGGCTTTGCAGTGGCCCCGCGTAACTGACAAAGGTTCCTGAACCTACACGTCGAACGACAAGACCGCCCTGCTCCAGTTGGTCGAGCGCTTTGCGGATCGTGCTGCGGGCAGCGCCAAAGGCCATTGATAACTGACGCTCGGGCGGTAGCTGCTCACCATCTTGATAGACGCCGCTTTCGATCGCACGGCGAAGACGCGCAGTGATACCACCAGCGCCGCGAACAGCTTCAGGTGCCAGCTCCTCCGGCAGAAATTCCTTTGTGTCACTCTGGTCGGTCACGTTCATCTCACGTTCAACTGGCCAAGCCTCGCACACCTCCATTTGAACTCAACGATTTCTGAGCAAGTCGCAAAAGGCAGCTGCAGAGGTCTGTTACTGGAGCACATAATTGGTTTGCAATTGGTCTCTTACTGTGCACAATTATCGAACCGATTACAACCGCTGACCTGGTATTTTCAACTCGCTTGCGAGTCCAGACCTCGAAGCGGTGCCATTGTAGATGCGGTGTTCTGGTTGTATCAATGGTTTGAAATTGGTACGATTGGGCTCGCAATTTCAGGATCAGGTATCTGAAAGCTAAGGGGAGAAGACGCGCAATGCCTACAGACATGGAAAAATTCGTCGGCCAAAAGGGCCGCAAGGAACAAGTCAAAGAAGTCCGGGCAATGATCAATGCAAGCGGCGTTGAGTATCTGTACCTGCAATTTGTTTCGGTGACCGGCCGCATCTGCGGCAAGGGTATTCCCGCTGATCACTGGGAGTCCATTGCAGAAAAGGGATTTCAGCTGGTGTATGGCGCCACAGTGAATCTGTTTACGAACCGCCATGGCGAATACATTGGCTACGGCCCGGAAGCAGCCGAACTTGTCGGCATCCCCGAACCGGAAACTTTCTGTCAGCTGCCCTGGGACAAGCGCGTTGCACGTCTCTACTGCACTCTCTTCCGCAATCGTGAGGAGCGTGAAAATCCGGGCGCCTTTCTGACCTCAGACAGCCGCGGCAACATGCGCCGCATCCACGAACAGTTTCAGAAAGATCACGGAAATCTGCACCTGCGTTGCGGTACCGAGCCTGAGATGATGTGGCTGAAGAAGGATGAGAACGGCAAACCCAATGGCGGCTATTCAAATCCTTATTGCTACCATATCGATCAGTTCGAGAGCCTGCGCCCGGTCTACATGAAGGTTCTGGAGTACTGCCGCTTCATGGGTCTGGACATGATCCAGGGCGATCATGAAGACGCGCCGGGCCAGCTTGAACTCAACTGGACGTATGATGATGTTCTGCGCAATGCGGACCGTCTGACAACATACCGCCAGATTTGCGCTCAGGTTGCCCGCGAGTTCAATCTCATCGCCTGCTTCATGTCGAAGCCGTTCATGGGTGTCTCTGCCTCAGGTTGCCACCACAACATTTCCTTCTGGAACGGCGGCAAAGACAAGCTGAAAGTGCTTGGAAACGACGCGAAAGCTCTGCCGGGCATGGCTGAAAACTACATGTACCGGACGGGTGGCGACAACACCTTCATGCCTGACACCGACGATCCGCAAATGCCAGGCAAAGTCGGACTTCAGGTTGTTGGTGGCATCGTCAAGCACCTGAGTGCACTGACGGCAATCGGCTGCTCTACAGTCAACTCTTACCGTCGTCTCTGGGACACAGGTTTCTGGGCACCAGTCTTTGCTGACTGGGGTTTCCAGAACCGGACTACCGGCCTTCGCATTTCTGCTCCCGGCCGCTTTGAGTACCGGGCCGTGGATTCGATGGTGAACCCGTATCTCATGGGCGCTGGAATCCTTAAGGCAGCAGATGATGGCATCGTCAATGACCTTGATCCCGGGCCGCCGGAAGAGCGCAACATCTATGACGCCATGGAAGCGGGCAAACAGGTCCGCAAGCTTCCGATGTCGCTTGGTGAAAGCCTTGAGGCTCT
>JAJFHB010000189.1 GCA_021775795.1 Hyphomicrobiales bacterium
GTTGGTGGCAGCACGGAAGCAGACACCGCAGGTAGCGATGAAGGTACAGTGAGTGAGGTCGGCAATGAGTGAACCAACCCTCGAAATGCCACAGCCTGAGGGCTCGGCATTCTCGTCAAATGTAATCGGCGGCGTTCCGCGGATATCTATTCAGGTGTTTGTCCAGCAACAAGACACCGGCACCGCAATAGATGCGGCCTCCAAAGACCGGCGGCTGTCGCGCGCGCACACCACCATTCATACCGGAGGAGCAGCGGCTGCAGCGCTGCATTTTGCCTCCGCTCCGACGCCCAATCTGCTGATCATTGAATCATGCGGAAATCGGGATTCGGTTCTGGCCGAACTCGGGCAACTAGCGCAGGTTTGCGATGAAGGCACAAAAGTCGTTGTCATCGGTCATCTGAATGACGTGATCCTCTACCGCGAATTGATGCGTGAAGGGGTCAGCGAATACATCGTGGCGCCCGTCAGCCAGTTGCAGATCATTGAGAGCGTATCCAACCTATACAATGACCCTGAAGCTGCTCCCGTTGGCCGCGTACTGGCATTTTGCGGCACGCGTGGCGGCTCCGGTTCGAGCACAATCGCCCACAATGTGGCCTGGGCGGTATCCGAGCATCTCGACGAAAATGTCGTGATTGTCGATCTCGATCTGCCGTTTGGAACGGCCGGCCTCAACTTCAACCAGGACCCGCCGCAGGGTATCGCGGAAGCGCTCAGCTCCCCCGACCGTATGGATGATGTTCTGCTTGACCGGCTTTTGACCCGTTGCACGGACCGCCTCAGCCTGTTTGCCGCTCCCGGTGCGGTTGACCGCGAATATGAATTCGACGCTGAATCCCTGGAATCGATCATCGAAGTGGTCAGGCACAATATGCCAACCGTGGTGCTCGACATCCCCCATGTCTGGACGCCCTGGGCAAAGAAAGTCATTCTTGGTGCCGATCAGGTCATTATCACAGCAGTTCCCGAACTTGCGAGCCTTCGCAATGCCAAGAACCTGATTGACCTGACAAAATCACAGCGCCCCAACGACCCCGAGCCTCGCCTGGTGTTGAATCAGGTCGGTGTGCCCAAGCGTCCCGAGATTGCGCCCCATGATTTCACCAAGGCGTTGGAAATAGAACCCAGCCTGATCATCCCGTATGAGCCGCAGCTTTTCGGCACTGCAGCCAACAATGGCCAGATGCTCGAAGAGGTCGAGAGCGCCTCGAAAGTGGCAGAAGGCATTCGCTACCTCGCAAACACACTTTGCGGCAGGCATCAGGCTCAAAAGGAACAGAAATCATTCCTTTCGCCGCTTCTGGGAAAACTGTCATTTAGGAAAGAAGCCAGCTGATGTTTGGAAAGAGAGGCGACGGGGCCAACACGACACCTGAGCCCGCCGCTCCTCCGCCTGCTGCACCGGCAGCAGCGGAAGCGTCGATGCACCCCGCTGTCCAAAGTCCTCCCGCAGATCTGCCTCCGATGCAGCCCCCAGCCGCCGCAGCGCCTGCTGCTGCCGCTGCTGCCGCACCTCCACCACCGCCTCCTCAGGCGGCTCCCGCGGCCCCGGGTTCGCCGAAGCGTTCCGAAGACTACTATGATATCAAGACCACCATATTTAACGCGCTCATCGATGCCATCGATCTGACGCAGCTTGCCCAACTTGATCGCGACAGTGCCCGCGAGGAAATCCGCGACATCGTGAATGAGATCATATCCATCAAGGATGTGGTCATGAGTATTTCCGAACAGGAAGACCTGCTCGAGGATATCTGCAACGATGTGCTCGGATACGGTCCCCTGGAGCCGTTGCTGGCGCGCGATGATATCGCGGACATCATGGTCAATGGCGCGACCACAACGTACATTGAAGTCGACGGTAAGGTTGCTGATACGGCGATACGGTTCCGCGACAATAATCAGCTTCTCAACATTTGCCAGCGTATCGTCAGCCAGGTCGGCCGTCGTGTTGATGAATCGAGCCCGATTTGCGATGCGCGCCTCGCCGATGGCAGTCGTGTCAACGTCATTGTGCCGCCGCTGTCCATTGACGGGCCTGCACTGACGATCAGAAAGTTCAAAAAAGACAAGCTGACGATGGACAAGCTTGTCGGCTTCAACTCCATAACGCCGGCAGGTGCAGCCATTCTCGGCATTATCGGCAAGTCCCGGTGTAACGTCTTGATATCGGGCGGTACCGGTTCGGGTAAAACCACGCTGCTGAATTGCCTGACGAGTTTTATAGAATTGGATGAGCGGGTCATCACCTGCGAAGACACAGCTGAATTGCAATTGCAGCAGCCCCATGTGGTGCGTCTTGAAACCCGCCCGCCAAATCTTGAAGGCGAAGGCGAGATCACCATGCGCGATCTGGTCAAGAACTGTCTGCGTATGCGTCCTGAACGCATAATCGTAGGCGAGGTTCGTGGCCCGGAAGCGTTCGATCTGCTCCAGGCCATGAATACAGGTCATGATGGTTCCATGGGTACCTTGCACGCCAACAGTCCGCGTGAAGCCCTGAGCCGGCTTGAAAGCATGATTACAATGGGTGGCTTTACGCTGCCTTCCAAGACCATCAAGGAAATGATCATCGGCGCCGTTGACGTGGTCGTCCAGGCGACCCGACTGCGAGACGGTTCACGCCGCATCACCCACATCACCGAAATTATCGGTGCAGAGGGTGACGTCATCATCACGCAGGATCTGTTTGTCTATGAAATCCTTGGCGAGGATGCCAACGGCACAATCATCGGCCGCCATCGCTCAACCGGTATTGCCCGGCCCAAATTCTGGGAACGGGCACGCTATTTCAATGAAGAAGTGAACCTGGCGCGGGCACTGGAAGAAGCGGAAGTGGTCGGCGACGACGACAACGGGGAGTTTTAAGCGGTGTTCAACGACAGCCTCATCATGATTGCAGTCGTCTTTATGGCCGCCCTCAGCATTGGCGGCGTTGGCTACGTTCTCGTCTACCCGTTGTTGTCTGGCGAGGCCAAGGCCAACAAGCGGATGCAGAAGCTGTCCAGCGGCAAGAAAGGCCGTTCAGCTCAGGCCCTTGAATCAGATGGCAAGGATCAGCGCCGCAAGCAGGTTCAGCAGACCCTGAAGGACCTCGAAGAAAAACAGAAAAAGAAAAAACAGCGTGTGACGCTGAGGGTAGCGATCACGCAAGCCGGACTCGGCATTTCCGTCAAGATGTTCTGGATGTGCAGTGTGCTGTGCGGGTTTTTTGCAGGATTTCTGGTGTTGCTCAGCGGCATGTCATGGCAAATCAGTGCAGGCGCCGCGTTTGCCGCAACCATCGGTCTGCCGAGATGGGTATTGAAGTTTCTGCGCAAACGCCGTGAAGCCAAGTTCCTGGACGAATTGGCGAACGCCATCGATGTCATCGTGCGCGGCATCAAGGCCGGCCTTCCGGTAAATGATACTCTTAGGGTGATCGCCCAGGAAAGCCCCGACCCGGTTGGCCCGGAATTTCGCGAAGTTGTCGAGGGTCAGAAACTGGGTGTGCCGCTGGATCAGGGACTTGAGCGTATGTTCGAACGCGTTCCGCTGGCCGAGGTCAACTTTTTGGCCATCGTTGTGGCGATCCAGCAGAAAACCGGCGGTAATCTTGGCGAAGCGCTGAGTAACCTGTCCAAGGTTTTGCGTGACCGCAAGAAGATGCAAGGCAAGATCAGGGCGATGAGCCAGGAAGCCAAGAGTTCCGCTGCGATCATCGGCGCCCTGCCGCCGGCCATCATGATCCTCGTGTACCTGAGCAACCCTTCATACATTGAACTGCTTTGGTTGACGAACCTGGGCCAGATCATGCTCGCGGGTTCGGCCACCTGGATGCTTATGGGTGTGCTTGTGATGCGCAAGATGATCAATTTCGATTTCTGATTTGAGCTGCTGAGACGGACGGAGTTTGCAACTATGGAAGCCTATCTCGACCCGCGATTGGTAATTACGCTGCTCGTAGGTGTAACCGTGTTTGCGACCATTCTGACGATTGCGATGCCGCTTCTCAGCACCAATCAGCTGAAGAGCCGGCTGAAGTACGTCTCCACTGAGCGCGAAGTGCTGCGTCAGCGCCACCGCGAACAGCTGGAACAGGAAAAACAGCACGCAAAGCTTCGCCAATCGCCCAAGGGCTACATGCAGCAGGCGGTGAAGAAGCTGAATCTGAGCCAGCTTCTGGAAACCAAGGACACCCGCGAGCGCCTGAAGCAGGCGGGGCTGCGCAGCCCCGCGCACGTGGTGACCTTTTTGTTCTTCCGCGCAACGCTGCCGTTTGTCTTCGCAACAGGTGCCTTTGTGTACATGTATCTGGCAGACGGTTTTGGCCTGCCCGGACTGACACGGGTTCTCATCGTTCTGGGGGCCGCCTACATCGGCTTTTACCTGCCCAACATTTTCGTTGCCAACATGACGTCGCGCCGTCAGGATTCAGTCAAAAGGGCTTTTTCCGATGCCCTGGATCTGCTGTTGATCTGTGTCGAATCCGGCATGTCCATTGAAGCCGCATTCGGGAAAGTCTCTGAGGAAATAGGCTCCCAGTCTGTGGCGCTGGCCGAAGAAATGAGCCTGACCACTGCGGAACTGTCGTTTCTGCAGGAACGGCGTCAGGCCTATGACAATCTCGGCAAGCGCACCGGCCTTCCAATCGTCAAAGGCGTCTGCACCAGTCTTATTCAGGCAGAACGCTACGGCACGCCGGTTGGCCAGGCTCTACGCGTTCTGGCCCAGGAAAATCGTGATATTCGCATGTCGGAAGCGGAAAAGCGCGCCGCCGGTCTGCCGCCAAAGCTGACCGTGCCCATGGTGTTGTTCTTCCTGCCGGTGATCTTCATCGTCATTTTGGGCCCCGCCGCCATCCAGTTGATGGATCTCTAGGTACAGGCTGGGGCAGCCGGACTTTCGTTGCACACAACAAACGCCTTAATGCACTGCACTGCCAATGGATGCTGACCTTCGTCAGCATGACGGCGGAAAGTTTGGCGCGGACGTGTAACACACTCTCTGCCGCCGCCCTGACGCAGGTCAGGGTCCATGTGCCTGGTCGAACTGCACAACGATTACTTTATCGCGAAACACGGAGAATGGATGCTGACCAGCGTCAACATGACGGATGTGCATGGGGCAGGGGCAGTACAGCACTCTTTGCCGTCACCCTGACGGAGAAGTGTGTGGCGCTGTCGTGAAACGCTCTAACCGTCGGCGCCCTGCAATTGCTGCCAGGTGTCGGGTTGCGAGACGATGGAGCGCATATAGGCGAGATTGGCTTCTACCTGCGCAGGCGGCAGGTCCTGTGACAACAGGGTGCGGGCCTCGTCAAATTTGCCTTGCAGGCCCAGCACCAGGGCCAGGTTCTGCCGCATCGTCACGGCGCCCTCGCCGCTGGGCGTGTGAGTGAGCCCGTCGCGCAGTATTTCCTCAGCCTTTTCCGGCGAACCGTCCAGAGCATAAGACATGGCCTGATTGTTCAGGACTGCCGGCTCGTTTGGCGCCACTTGCAGGGCTGCTGTATAATATTCGCGGGCACGGGTGTGATGTCCGAGGCGGTCCAGCACGGTGCCTTGTGTCGAATAAAGCTGCCAGTCGCCGCCTCCCAGAGAAATCGCTGTATAGAGGGCTTCACTGGCTTCATCGAATTGCCCAGCATCTGCCAGGCGCTTGCCAAGCGCTGCATGAATACCGGCATGCCCGGGGTTTTGGCGGGCTGTTTGTTGCAGAATGCCGACAGACCGGTCGTTCGATCCGATCTGTTGCAGGGCATCCGCATAGGCAATTGCAGTATCCGCATCACCCGGGTTGGCTTCCCAGGCTTGCGCAAGTTGCGTTGTCTGGTCCAGGGCGTTTGAGGTGCTGCCTGTGGTCAGGTTATCTGTTTCGCCGCCAAAGGGGCCGCTGGTTGTTTGACAACCTGCCAGCGCAAGGCTCGCGACCAGTGCAATTCCAGCCCCAGCCCGACGCGCACGTTTGCGCGTACACACATTCAACACACTCACCATCGTCGTCCCTCAGATGCGGGTGAACCGGCTGTCTTCGCATCCTGCGAAGCGGCCACCAACAGCCATACATAAAGGCTTAACCCTAACCGACCGTAAATTCCCGGCGGAACTCCGGCCAGACGGTTCCATATCAACGTGAAGCGATCTAGAGTTGCGGCCGCTAATCCGCCGGCCCGCTATCTCGCCGACCAGAAATTCCACCGACAAAGGAGCATGACGTGAAGGATCTCTTGCTGAAGAACACCAGCCGCAACCGGGCAAAGGCAATCCCGATTTGTCTGGTGTCTCCTGAAACGCTGGATACGTTGCTATCGTCGCTGGACGAAAGCGCCGCCAACTGGGTGCGCAATAACGGATTTGCCGCTGGGCGCAGTGAACTGTTGCTTATGCCCGGTGCAAAAGGCGGCGTCGCTAAAGTCCTGTACGGTACCGGTGCTGAGAACCAGTCCCGCACGCCCGATCCCTTTACTCCCGGTGAGCTCGTTTCGCGCCTGCCGGCCGGTGATTACATCTTCGACCCGGCGCCAGAAGGATCGGTGGCTGCGGCTTTGGGCTGGATGCTCCATGCCTACCGCTTCACCCGCTACAAGACGCAGACCATTCCCGCCGCCAGACTGGTGGCGCCCGAAGGTGTCAGCGTCGAGGACATGAAGATCATCGCAGACGGCGTTTTTCTCACGCGCGATCTGGTCAATGTCCCGGCAGAGGACATGGGCCCGCCCGAGCTCGAGGCGGCGGTGCGCACGCTGGCCAAAGCGCATGGTGCAAAGGTTGCCGTAACCAAGGGCGAGCAACTGCTGAAGAAGAATTTTCCCCTGATACATACGGTTGGCCGGGCGAGTGACCGTGAGCCACGGCTCATTGATATGACCTGGGGACCGGCAAAGGCGCCGAAGGTCACGCTGGTGGGCAAAGGTGTGTGCTTCGACACCGGCGGGCTCAACCTGAAGCCGGGCGGCTCCATGTCGATCATGAAAAAGGACATGGGCGGTGCCGCCAACGTCATCGGTCTGGCATCGATGATTATGGCAGCGGGTCTCAAGCTGCGGTTACGTGTGCTGATCCCGGCTGTCGACAATAACGTCTCTGCCAATGCCTTCCGCCCGGGCGATGTTTTCCCAAGCCGTGACGGCATGACGGTCGAAATCGGCAATACGGATGCGGAGGGACGCCTCGTCCTGGCGGATGCCCTGGCTCTTGCGGACACGGAAAAACCAGCCCTGCTTGTGGATATGGCAACGCTTACCGGCGCTGCCCGCGTGGCGCTTGGACCGGATCTGCCACCCTTCTACACAAACGATGAGACGCTCGCGGCAGCCATTGCCACTCATGGGGATAAGACGAATGATCCACTGTGGCGCATGCCGTTGTGGCCGCGCTACGAC
>JAJFHB010000190.1 GCA_021775795.1 Hyphomicrobiales bacterium
GCTGTGCAGCTGTTGAGGGGAGAGATGCGCGGCAAGACCATCGCCGTGGTCATCTGTGATTCAGGTCTGAAATATCTCTCCACCGATCTATTTGGCTAGGGGCAGTTTCGTGAGTGCGCGAATGCCAATCCGCCCTGTCCACCGGAGGTCGGCATCGGCAATGCCAAGACCCAGATCAGGGTAACGCTGGAACAATTGCTCAAGCAGAATTTGCATTTCAGTTCGGGCAAGCTGCAACCCAAGACACAAGTGCGGCCCACCGCCGAACGCCAGATGCCGGTTTTTCTCCCGTCCGATATCAAGCTGCTCAGGCAGAGCAAACGCATCAGGGTCACTGTTTGCAGACGCCAGCAAACCCGAAAGGGCGGTGCCTCTTTCAAGCGGCACACCGAAGAAATCCATATCTTCGATGGGAAAGCGCGGCTTTGTCATTTGCACCGGCGAGACAAACCGCAACAGTTCATCTGTTGCAGACAGTGACAAGGACCAGTCACCGATCAGCCGCTCAAGCTGTTGCCTGTTTTGCAGCAGTGCCAGAACCCCACCACTGATAAGATGGGTCGTCGTTTCATGGCCGGCAACAAACAGCAGGAAACACATCGCCAGAAGCTCATCTTCCGACAACTGGTCACCTTCTTCCTCTGCCTGAACAAGGGCTGAAATCAGATCATCCCCGGGGTCGCGCCGGCGCGCCTCAAATTGCTCGCGCAGATAGCCGCTGAGATGTTTCAGCGCCGGGAAAAGACGGAAGAAGCCCATGAGGTTGGAGACAGATGACATGCCCTCCATCCATCGTGTGAACTTCGGTCGGTCTTCCTGCGGCAACCCGAGCACATCACAGATAACCGCGAGCGGCAGAGGCCTCGCCACATGGGCAACGAGATCACCATCATCCGAGGCAGCCAGATCATCAAGCAGAACATCTGTGACCCGGCGAATGCTGAGCACATAACTGTCGACAGTCTTTCTGTGAAATGCCTTATCCACAAGCCGCCGCAAACGGCGATGATCGTCGCCGTCCTTGCCGAGCATGTTCTGGGTCAGAAGATGGAGGCTCTTGGGCATCCACCATTTGAGGCCCACCTGCCGTTCATGACCTGCACCCCGGGCATCAACAACAAAATGCTCCGGGTCTTTGAGCATGGCCGTTGTGGCCTCATGGGTGGTGACAAACGATATTTTGCCCAAAAGCATGATTTTGGAAGGAACAACGGGCCCAACCGCCCGCATTGCCGCAAAAGTGGGATGCGGATTGCGTTTGAAAGACTGCCCCTGCAAATCAAATTTTGAAATGTTGCTGGCCATGAAAGAAGTTCGTTCCCACATACCGTTGGGCTAAAGATGGGCGCTGTGTGCAGTGTTTTGAAGGCCGAAACCCCTGAAGCACAAATTGAAGCCTCGACAATGACACCATAACATCTGCAAGCGAACCTGAAGATGCCGAAAAGCCCAAAAGCAAAGCCCCGAACATCCAGCACTGCCGGTGTAGATGCCCGCGCAGAGGCTCAGGTGAAGTTTGGCGAAGCCCGGCGGCTGCGGCAGCAAGGAAAAACAGACAAGGCAATCGCAACCTGCCAGCACATACTGCGCAAAAATCCCGACTATTCCGCAGCACTCCAGCTCTTGGGGTTGCTCTACATGGACAAAGAAGACCCCAATCTGGCCCTGTCGTGCCTGACCCGGGCAGCCATGCACAACCCGGACGACCACACGATACTGACAAGTCTTGCAGCCGTTTACTTAGCGCTCGATGCCGATGAAATGGCAGACCGGACGTTGGCTCACGCGCGCGAAATCAGACCGAACGATGCAAACACACTCTTCGCTCTCGGGCAGGTTCACGCAAAAGCAAACAACCCGGCAGAAGCCGTCGAATGTTTCGCTGCTGTTGTTGAGAGCAACAGCAAACACATCGCTGCACGCTACGCTCTTGCCAGTTGTCATGCAGAGCTTGGCCACGAAGAGCAAGCTGTTCGCCTGTATGAATCAACGCTTCAGGATGCCGAACATGCAAGCCACGCAATCTGGCCATTGAGCCAGGCATCCAAAGACCTCCTGTCGGTCGACCTGATGCAAATCCACGACCGGCTTTCAGAGACTAAGATTGCAAAAAACCCTGAAACCAGAGCACGACTGTGCTTTGCGAAGGCCGCCGTCTTCGACCGGCGCAACCAGCATGATGAGGCCTGGCTCAGTCTCACCGAAGCCAACCGGCTTATGGAAACCCTCAACGCGCCAGACCATGACGCCAGACGAGAGGCTGCCGGCCGACGGCTGCACGTTGCGCTCGGCAGTGAGACAGTCTCGATATGCAAACCTGACACAGACATGCCGGTATCTCTCTTTCTTTTGGGCCCATCGCGGTCGGGGAAAACCACACTGGAAATGCTGATGTCGTTGAATGCGCAGGTTCAACGCGGCTTCGAATCAAAGATTGTGCAGAGCGCAACGCGCGCAGCATTTCAGACAGCAGGTTTGCTCGCCTCTTCAAGATTGGCGGATTTGCCTGGCGACCTGAGCGATCGTTTCAGGGACAATTACCGCAGGCAACTCGTTCGTCTGGCCCCCAGCGCGCCTGTTTACACCAACACCAACCCGCACCTTGTGGCAGATGTGGGCCGTATAGCCGCCACCGTACCCAACGCGCGTTTCGTGTTTTTCGAGCGAGACACGCACGACACGGCACTGCGCATGTTTGCCAAACTCTACAAGCCACACACCAACGAATACGCACAACGGCTGGACGAGATTGCGGCCTATATCAGTTGGTATCAGGAGATGGCCCGTGCCTGGATGTCCAGGCTGCCGGATTTGTCTTTGTCTCTTTCTTACGAAGCAATGGTCAAGGACCCGACTGCAACAATAGAGAGTGTGTGCCGCCACTGCGGAATAGGCGTCCACGATGTGACTGGTAATGTTGTTTTCGACGATATCGGCTGCTCAGAGCCTTATCTCCAACACATGGGCAACGCGATCAAGACGGATTGAATTTACCGCCAAAAGCGTGGCGCTTGCACCGCAAACGGTGCAAATCTGCAACATTCTCTGGAAAATAACAAAATGTGATCACATGCCGGTTGCACAAATCGACAGCCTTGCGCATTCTCTTTCCAAACTTGCTTTAGCAGGGTGCTGATTCCAGCAAAAACGGGACAAACCCGACAATGTTGGGAACCATTCGGGGAAGATTTATCGCTGGCGTTTCGCTGGCAGGCGTTGTTGCAGCCTTTTCAGGGTCTGCACTGGCGGCTGATCGCGACGCTACGCCGTCCTTTGGCTGGTCGCCTCAAATCTCCACACTTTTTGAGTTTTACGGCGGCCACAGTTGGTTGAACGGTAATGCCATCGGCGCGACTGAGGACGATGATTTCTTCATCGTTGGCGGCAGCGGTCGGGTTCTCATTCCACTGATAGAGCCTATAAGCTTTCAGGCCGAGATAATGTCTGAAAATGGTTTTGTCGGCACTTCCACTGATTCCTACGGTGGTGGATTTCACGCTGGCGGTCACCTGACATACCTGCAAAGTGATCGTTTTCTTTTTGGTGTTTTCTCTGGCCTCGGCTTCGCAGATCCCGAGGACAATGGCAGCAGCACCGGCACCGGAACCCCCATCTATTTCGGCGGCATAGAGGGTGAATGGCGGGCAGATAATTTCAGCCTGCTTGGCCAGGTCGGCTTCGTGGACACGGATCATCAGTCCAACCTGGAACTCCTGAACGACGCCATTTTTGGCCGCGCTGTTGCAAAATACTTCATCGGCGACGAAACCATGATCCAGGGCGAATTTGCTTACTTCGCCGGGGACAATGACGGTGACAATGCGGTTACAGACGATGTGGACGTCATTCAGTGGAGTGTGCGTGGCGAACGGCAACTACCGTGGTCCGCTCCCTACATTGGCGGCATCATGACCGGTTTTGTCGAGTATCGCGGCATGACCGTGGATGACCAGAATATCGGTGTTGCAGTTCCAGGACGTGGCAATGCCGGTGAGTTCACCGATCATACGGTGGTGTTTGGCCTCAGCGTTTCCATTGATGAGCCCAATCTGCG
>JAJFHB010000020.1 GCA_021775795.1 Hyphomicrobiales bacterium
GAGGATAGCTTGTCGTTTCGAGATCATGGCCGGCGTCAATGACGCCCTGCTTGTGGCTTCCAGGAATGAAGAGCAATGGGCCGTTTGCAGCCGTCACCTCGTCAATAAAGACGGCAATATTCATGGCGCGTGGTTCGGGCATCTTGTCGTCCCGGGCCCAGGTGCCATAGTCCTGATGCCATTGCCAGACGTCACCATCGAAGGCGGCTTTGGCATTGACCTTATATTGATGCATGTAAACCGGCCCGCCCAAGAGTTGCATCACCGGTTCGATGAGGCGCGGGTGGGCGCCTAACCGCGCGAATGCCTCGTTGTAGGTGTGTGCGGCAAAAGCCGTCCGGGCAACCCCTGTGCTCTCGCGCCAGACCTCTTCCCTCTGCTCGGCAAAGACAGTCTCCGCTGCAGAATTCAGCACTGAGACTTCGTCTGCGCTGAAGCGGCCTGGATAGAACAGATACCCCTCCTCGTCGAACCGTTGGAGTTCCTCTCTTGAGAGTTGCATGATCCTGCCTCCGTTCAAGTTGGGGGGCGTGTTGGGGCCTACTCCCCTTTACGCCTATCTTGCGAGTGCGGCCATAGTAACGCTTGTGGGCGCGCGCGAAAAGATCGACATTTGGCGCAGGCTCGCCGATAGCAAAAGCACGTTCAAACGAGGACTAATTGCCATGTCATTGCATATAAACAGCTCCCGTCTCTGGGAAAGCCTGGAGCGATCAGGTGAAATTGGAACTATTGACGGTGGCGGCCTCAGGCGCCTCGCCTTGAGCGCTGAAGACAAAATCATCCGGGACCTTTTTGCGGAGTGGGTGAGAGCGGAAGACTGCGCGCTTGAAATCGACGAACTCGGCAACATGTTTGCCCGCCGCCAGGGTACCGACAATTCGCTTGCCCCTGTTGCCATCGGCAGCCATCTGGATACACAGATCTACGGCGGCCGTTATGACGGAATTTTAGGGGTTCTTGGTGGCCTCGAGATCATTCGCGTCCTCAATGAATACGGCATCGAGACCAAACGGCCAATCGAGCTGATCAACTGGACAAATGAGGAGGGCGCCCGATACAGCCCGCCAATGCTGGGGTCGTCAGGATTTGCAGGTGTCTATCCGGTGGAGCAGATACTGAACACACCCGACAAGGACGGCATTCCTTTTGGCGAAGCGCTTCAGGCCATCGGCTACGCCAGCAACCTGAAGGCAGGCGCCCGTGATCTCGATTGCTATTTTGAACTTCACATTGAGCAGGGGCCGCAGCTGGATGCCTGTGGTGTAGACATCGGCATTGTCACCGGAAGCTATCGCGCGCATGGCTGCCACATCCGCGTTCTCGGTGAGACCGCCCACACAGGCCCCACGCCGATGGAGAAACGGCAAAACGCGCTCGTCGGGGCTGCCTATATTGCTGCTGCTGTGAATGACATCGGCTGGAAGTACGCGCACGAAGACGCCAAAACAACCGTCAGCAGGATTGAATGCCACCCCAATCTGCTTGGCATCATTCCCAATAATGTACTGATCACCGTTGATTGCCGCCATCCGGACCCAAAGATGTCTGATCAGATGTTCTCGGAAATACGCGACGCCATGGACGAGGCGGCGCAAAAAGCGCGGGTAACCGCTGAAATCACCGAGCAATGGCTTTTTGGCGACACTGTATTCTCAGAAGAATGCATCGGGTTGTTGCGCGAGACCGCCCAAAGCACCGGCGCCAACTTCATGGAGATGCCAAGCCAGGCCGGCCATGACGCCTATCCGGTAGCCGGGGTTGTCCCCACCGCGATGATATTCACGCCCTGCATTGATGGCATCACGCACAATGTGAAAGAGCGGATCGATCTGGCGCGCACGGTACCCGGTGTTGAGTTGTTGCTGAACGCAGCTGTTGCCCAAGCTAACCGCTGAACGGAAAACGGCTCAGAGGATAGGCATCGACAGCTGATCGTGGCCGGGCAAACTTCATGTCCAGGATCAGATAATCGCCGTCGAAACCAAGTACAGGGTCGCGACCCAGTTTGCGTATGGCGGCTTCATGGGCTGTGCGTTCTTTGGCACCAAGCGAGCGGCGGTAGTGAATGGGCTCCCGGTTTACGATCTCGACCAAATAATCCCGGGTGCGCAGTTCGGAGATGAAGGTGCGATCATCCACATCGAACCGTGGTGAGTACAAGAGCCAGGGCGATGGTGCGCCTGTCGCAGCATCCAGCAGGTTCAATAATGCCGGCATCAAGACGTCAAGCGTGGCACCTGCTTCATAGATCAGAGCGGTTTCAGCAAGGTAGGCCGCAAGGCCCGGCCCCGGGGCAGCGCTCAGTGTGTCATCGTCAAAGGCCTGATCAATCAAACCGCAGTTCCGGGCATAGCCGATGGCGTTCGCGGCGATATCAAGACCGCCAATCTCGAAACTGGGGCCTGATCGCTGATGACCGGCGAAAAAGGCCGCATCGTCGCCAATTCCGGCTTCCACCTGCTGGTCGTAATACTCAAACAACTGCGTGCACGTCAGGCCGTGTCGGATGAGTGCTGCGGCCGCCCCAAATCCACAGGCAAAATCAAGCAATCTTGGGCGCGGCTGTGCAAAGGCCTCCGACAGAACCGAGGCATTGCCGACAATGAAATCAGCAACGACGCCGGGCATTCTATAGTCCGCCGGCTTCAGGGCGCGATAATAGGGGCGCGGATCGGGCAGATCGTAAACCTGTACAAAATCCTGATGCACTTCGATGTTTGGGTCACCGCCCATGTTCACTCCCTTCTATGCGGAGAGGTTGCAGAAGGTGTTTCAATACAACAGGGCGATGAGTTCGCTCAACATGAAGGCGCAGCAGGTCAGAAACCCTGCAACCGGCACCCACATCGGGACCTCGAACGGCGGCGGGGCAAGATCACTATTTCTCGCGCCCCACTTGATGCGCAACAATGACAGGTTCACAAGCGCAAATACGGTCAGGGCGACCAGGGATGTCGACCTGACAAGCCCTTCCAGGGGAAAGAACAACGCCAACGCCAGCACAATGCACCCAACCAGCACTGTCGCCAGCACCGGCGTTTGCGTGGTTGCATTCACAGTTGCCAGGAGATGAGGCAGCGAACCGAGCTTCGCCATGCCGTAAATGACGCGCGACACCATTATGACCTGAATGAGCAAAGTGTTGGCGGTCGCAAAAATGGCGATCAGGGTAATTGTGGCAGGAGAGATTGACGTCACGCGCTGAAACACATCTGAAAGTGGTGCCTGGGATGTGCTGAGTTCTTCAATAGGAGTTGAGAGAACCGCCACGGCGGCGACCAGAAAATAGATCACTGTCGTCACCACCAGTGTCGCAATGATGGCACGGGGCAGATTGCGCCCGGGGTTGTGGATTTCCTCGGCAATGTTGACAAGATCCTCAAAGCCGATGAAGGCAAAGAACGCCAGTAGGCCTGCAGAGAAGACGCCACTCCACAATGCCACATCGCCGCTGGATGGAATGATCTCCGGCAGCCGCGATATCAGGTCCGGCATGCCGAAAAAACCGGCAAAAATGATGAACAAGAGCCCGCCGACTTCGACGAGCGTAAAGATTGCTGCCAGCACCACAGATTCCAAAATACCCCAGATCGCGACCAGCACCACCAAAGCAACGATGCAAACAACCAGAACAGACACCGGCCAGGACAAAAACTCCCGAACGTATCCAGCACTTCCAATTGCGATTGCGGCGGAAGAGATGACACCAGACGCCATCACCAGTGCACCGGTGATGGTAGACAGGACATTCGATCTGAAACCCTCACGCACATAGGCAGCCTCGCCGGCACTTACCGGATAGCGTGTGGCAATTTCTGAATAGCTGAGCGCGGAAAATGCCATGACGATGGCAGCAATCAGAAAGGATGTAGGCGCGTAAATGCCCGCCTCCGCTGCAGCCGCACCTATCAGCACATAAATGCCCGCTCCGACGGTTACGCCCAAACCGTACAGGACGAGAAGCGGCAGGGAGATGGAGCGCCGAAGTTTTGTCTCCTGGGTTGTCATGTCGTTGTCCCAAATTATGGCTGTTGAAATTTTTGCGCTCGATTTGGATTATGGATGATCTCGGGCGGCGGACCCTTGATCAACATCAACCCTACCCGGCTTTGGCTACCGCAGTTGATCCGCATCAAGGCATGCATGGCTGAAAGGAGTACACGTTATGCAGCGGACAAACTTACCCTTCAACTGGAGAACAACAATGCCGAGGAGCGCTTTCATATTCCTGGTCATGTTTCTCATTCTACCACTGTCGGCGTACGCCAATGGGGATGATGAGCCTATCAACGGCAATGATGAATTTGTCATCAGTGATGATGACCTGGCTGCGGCGCGTGGCTTTGTGGAAACAAACTGCGCGCGCTGTCACGCCATTGCAAGTGAAGGTGAGAGCCCTTTCGAAGCAGCACCACCGCTGCGTGACATCGGCTCACGTTATGCCATCGAAGGGCTCGCCGAGGCCTTTGCAGAAGGCATCGTCGTTGGCCATGCAGCAATGCCTGAATTTGAGCTTGAACCCGAAGAAATAGACATGCTGCTCGACTATTTGACCTGGCTTGCCGAGTGAGGACCAGGTCACACGGGAGCCAAAGCCTGCCT
>JAJFHB010000191.1 GCA_021775795.1 Hyphomicrobiales bacterium
TGTCTATCTGAGCATCAGCAATGACGGCCACCATGGCGACCGATTGATCGCGGCAAGCAGCCCGCTCGCGGAGCGCACTGAACTTCACACCCACATCGTCGAGGACGACGTAGCACGGATGCGGCCTGTTGAAGCCGTCGACGTTCCGGCGGGCGGCGTTGCAACATTCGCCCCGGGCGGCAATCACATCATGCTGTTCGACCTGTCCGGCGAGCTTTCTGAAGGGGACATGATCCCGGTAACGCTGCAGTTTGAGAATGCAGGGTCACTCGACATTCAGGCCATGATCATGCGTGAAGCCCCTGAGGGCACAGCGCACGGCGACCACGGAGATCATTCTACGTCTGGGGATGACGGGCACACGATGTCTGGCGATGATGCCCAACATTCCGGACATGATGACCATTCCGAACATAGCGGTCATTCCGAATAGGCATTCTGTGCATTTCAGAGCGTTTCGCCCTGCCACAGCCGCAGATCGGCGCGTGTCAGATCAGCCAGGCACCCAGCGCCCAGAAAACACATATCTCGCCTGATTTCTGTTTTCAAAATGTCGAGCGCCCGCGCTGCGCCTTCGCGTCCGGCCGCCGCCAGTCCATAGGCAAACGGTCTGGCAGTGCTCACGGCCCTCGCCCCGATGGCAATCGCCTTGAGCACATCTGTGCCGCGTCTGATACCGCCATCGAGAACAACTTCCACCTGGTCTCCCACCGCATCGCAGATTTCGGCCAATACACTCAACGGTGCCGGCGTCGTATCGAAGTGGCGCGCACCCTGGTTCGACACAATGACAGTACTGAGGCCTGCGTCCACCGAACGGCGCGCATCGTCAGCAGAGAGAACACCTTTGATGGCAATGGGTCCGCCCCAGGTTTCCGCGAGCCAGGCCATCGTTTCCCAGTTTAGTTTGCAGGTAAAAAATTCATTGAAGAGCCAATCCAGATCACGCTCAGGTGGTGAGAAATACTGCGTGTAGTTCGCAAATTCCATTTTGTAGCCGATCTTGTCGAACAGCCAACGCGGGTGCATTGCTATCGACATCCAACCCGCCAGCGAAAAGGAAGGAGGGAGTTCCAGGCCGTTGCGTCGGCTTCGCTCACGATTGCCCTGGGTTGGAACATCCACAGTCACGATAAGAGCGCCATAACCAGCGGCGCGCGCACGTTCCATAAGCGATTCCATCAATTCGCGCGAACGCGTCGGAATAATGTTGAAGAATGACGGCCCAGACGCCTCTCGGGACAGATCCTCCAGGCTCACCTCGGATGCACCGGATAAAGCAAAGGCTGTACCGGATCTATGAACTTCCTGCGCCATCGCGACTTCGCCATCGCGATGTACAAGGGACTGCATTCCCCAGGGCGAGCAGATCACCGGCCACTCGAGGTGCTGGCCAAGCACGGTTGTGGACATATCGACTGCGTCCAATTCCAGGCCTGCGCATTGACGGGGCACCAAGGCATAGCGCGCAAAGGCGGCTTCGTTCCCTATCAGAGAGACCTCATCGTCTGCTCCGCCAGCGATATGATCGTAAATTGGATTTGGTAACTTCCTCTTCGCGAGGCGCTGAAGGTCGTGAATGTTATGGCACTTTTCCAATCGACGAGAGAATTTCACCGCTTCAGTCACACCCTTGCTCCCGGTCAAAAAGCCCACTCCATGATGAAAAATGAAACGACATCACGTGATTATGACCTTGAGCAAAATTAATGATCATCTCTTCGCCGGCCCGAAAGTTGAGCCTGAGACTATAGCCCCGGCGTCTGTGCTGGCAATTTCCAACTTGACAGCGCCCGCTACATACGAATTTGATCACGCCACGAAATAGTCAGTTCACTTCCGGGCTGTGAGGGCACGTTGGCCAGAAAATTACCTCCATTTGCAGCTCTGAGAGCATTTGAGGCAACGGCGAGACTGGGTACGCTGCAGGCTGCAGCCGACGAGTTGCTGGTATCGAGTTCCGCAATAAGTCACCAGATCAAGTCTCTCGAATCATACTTCGGCGCAAAGATGTTCTTGCGCGGACCAACCGGTCTGTCCCTGACCGACACCGGACGGGACTATCTGGAAGAAGTGGGTGCAGCCCTTGATCGACTTGAATCCTGCACCATTAATCTCATGGACGAAGCTGAATCCAGCCGCCTGACATTGCATCTGTTCCACTCCCTCGCAGAACTCTGGCTGGTGCCGCAAATCGGAAGTTTTCTCGACGATCACCCCGACATTGATCTTGAAATCATTACCCAACCGGATGAAGTGGATCTCGCCGGAAGCAACATCGACGTGGCTATCCGATATACGGACGGCCCGGTTCAGGGACATCGTTGCGACCATCTTTTTGATGAAACAGTTTCCCTGATCTGCTCCCCCAAACTGCTCGAAGAGCACGGCCCCATCAAATCTGCAAAAGACGTTTTGAAGCACCGGCTGATCAGCAGTGCCTATACGGATGGCGAATGGAACCGCTGGTTTGGCAAACATGGCATTGAGTTCGACGACACCTCTTCTTCAATGATCATTGATTCCCGCACCAGCATCGTAAGGGCCGCGCTTGAGGGATATGGCGTTGCCCTTTGTCCCCGCCCCTATGCCGATGGCCATCTGGCAAGTGGTGACCTGTGTATGCCTATCGACACACAAGCCGCAAACGGCATGGCTTACTACCTTGTAACGCCGGTGCGCACCGAGGCCCTGAACCGGGTGAAACGGTTCCGATCCTGGCTGTTGCGGATCAGCCGAGAAATGCAACTGACAACCAAACAATAGACATACAGGACAGCTCCGATGGAAAAGCCCGCAGCGCAACCAGCGCTAAGCCCAATATTTTCACTGTTCGAGCCTTCTCCCATCGCGCAGATTTTTTCCAAGGCAACAAGTCTCATTGAAGCGGGGCGAACGCTCTATAACTTCTCAACTGGCGAGCCGGATTTCGACACGCCCACTCACGTACGAGAGGCGGCAAAGCGCTCCATTGATGAGGGCAATACCAAGTACAGCCCGATAAATGGCACCAGCGCGCTCAAACAAGCCGTTCAGCGCAAATTTGCCCGCGACAACGACCTCCACTACGAAACTGATGAAATCATCATCGGGTTTGGCGCAAAGCCGCTGCTGACCAGTGCCATTCAGGCCGTCATTGGTCCCGGAGATGAAATGCTGCTCTCCACGCCGTGCTGGCCCTCGCACGTGGGCATGATCCAGCTTGCCGGAGGAACCCCCCGTTTCATCGAGACAAATGTCAATTCGAGCTTCAAGTTTACAAGCGATGACCTGCGCGCGGCCATCGGTCCGCAGACAAAAGCTATCCTTTTGTGCTCGCCTTCGAACCCGACCGGGGCAATGTATTCTGCTGCAGAATTGAAAGCATTGGCGGAGGTACTTCTGGAGCATCCGCAGGTCTGGATCATTTCAGATGATCTCTATGAACACATCGTGTTTGACGACGCCAAATTCGCCACCATCGCTCAAGTTGAGCCTCGCCTTGCAGACCGCACCCTGACCGTCAACGGCGTCTCCAAATGCTATGCCATGACGGGCTGGCGCATCGGCTACGCCGGGGGCCCGGCGAACTGGGTGCGCGGCATCAGCGAGCTCTTTACACAATCGAACGGTGGTTGTTGCTCGATCAGCCAGACCGCATCAATTGCAGCCCTTGATGGCCCCCAGGATTTCCTGAAGGAATGGGCTGCCATCTATCAGCATAAGCGGGATATGGCCGTACGGGCGCTTGCGCAGATCCCCGAGTTACGCTGCCTGACACCGGAGGGAGCATTTTATGCGTTTGTTGAATGTGGCGGCGTTCTGGGCAAAACCACGCAAGACGGGTTTGTGATCGAAAACAGCAAGGATTTTGCACAACATCTTCTTGAAAGCTGGGATGTGGTGGTCGTTCCGGGTTCGGGCTTTTTTGCGGACCCATATTTCCGCATGTCGGTTGCGACAGATGAAGACACCATTGAACGTGGCATCGGACGTATCGCCGAGGCGTGCGCGGCTTTGCGCTAAAGCTCACGACATGGCGCGGCCTTCCGCGTCAAACCGATGAATACTGTCAGTTGGAAAGTCCACGCGGCAGGCTGCACCGACAACACATTCATAAATTCCCGGCAGACGCAGTGTTACCGGGCCCAGTTCATCCACATCGACGAACAGGTGGGTTTCAGATCCCATGTGCTCTGCGTGTGTGATGTGACCGGGATAGCCGTGTGAGCTCTCGCTTGTAATCACGACATGTTCGGGGCGCACACCGATTTCGAAAGCCGAGTTCTTCTCGGCGACCTTGCCGCGTATGAAGTTCATGCCAGGATTGCCAAGGAAACCTGCCACGAAACGATTTGCGGGACGGCGGTAAATCTCCACTGGTGGGCCAACCTGTTCAACCTGCCCCTCGTTCATCACGATGAGAGTCTCGGCCAGCGTCATGGCCTCGGCCTGATCATGGGTCACGTAAATCATCGTGGCTTTCAGGCGGCGATGGAGGCTTGCCAGCTCAACACGCGTGCTGACACGCAATGCTGCGTCCAGGTTCGATAGGGGCTCGTCGAAGAGAAAGACCCTGGGTTCGCGCACAATTGCGCGGCCAATGGCGACCCGTTGGCGCTGGCCACCTGAAAGGGATGCAGGTTTGCGGCTGAGCAGTTCGTCAATCACCAGCATCTCTGCGGCGCGGCGCACCCGATCTTCGACTTCGTCTTTTGGAACTTTCAGGAATTTCAGACCAAACGCCATGTTCTGAAAGACCGTCATATGCGGGTAAAGCGCATATGACTGGAAAACCATCGCAATGCCGCGTTTTGCCGGTTCGACGGAGTTCACACGTTCGCAGCCAATGTTAAGGTCGCCGGAAGAGGCTTCCTCAAGCCCGGCGATTATCCGCAAAAGCGTGGTCTTCCCACACCCCGACGGGCCAACAATCACGGCGAAAGTTCCGTCCGGAATTTCAAGAGAGATGTCGCGCAATACATCGCTTCCGCCGAATTGCTTGCAAAGACCCTGTGTGGTCACGCTGCCGTTCATTTGAGTGCCCCTTGCGTCAGCGCCCGAACAAACTGACGTGACAGGAGCATGTAGAGCGCAAGCATGGGCAGGATAGCCAACGTGAGTGATGCCAGTACCGCATTCCAGTCTGTCACATACTGGCCAATGAACTGCTGCACCCCAAGCGTGACCGTGCGGGTACCTTCACCCGGCGCCAGAATGAGCGGGAACCAAAGATCATTCCAGATCGGCACCATCACAAATATCGCAACAGTTGCTGCCGCCGGCCGGATCAGCGGCAATACAATATGGAAGAAGATGCGATGCTCAGGGGCCCCATCACAACGCGCTGCGTCAGGCAAGTCGCCGGGAATTTGCGCCATGAATTCAGACAGAATGAAAATTGCAAACGGCAAACCTTGCGCGCAGTAAACAAGTATCAGGGCGAACAGACTGTTGGTCAGGCCGAGGTCTGTCATGAGGTCCAGTATGGCGACGGTACCAAGTCTGATCGGTACCATGATGCCCAGAACCAGAAACAGCCCCAATAGTGTTCGCCCGGGAAACCGGTAGGCATTCAGCGCCCAGGCAGCCATGGCCCCGAACAGCAGCACGATCAGCATGGATACCGTTGTGACGATGAAGCTGTTGAGGAAGTAATATGCAAACTCGGCGTTTTCGAACACCCGCGAAAAACCCTCAGCCGAAAATGTCTCGGCGTTGGGCAAAGCCAATGGATCACGAAAGATGCCCTTGCGCGACTTGAACGCGTTCATCACCACCAGCAGCACCGGCAGGAGTGCCACGCAGAGGTAGGAAAGCAATGCTGCATGAACAGCGATGGAGCGCCAGCCGTTACGCATGAGGGCCATGGTTATTGTGCATTCGACATTCGGACAAGAGTGGATCGATTCGCAGGCCTTATCGTTCGGTATTCTCGCTTCCGGTTCAGGCAATGTATGCGGGTCAGCACCTTAGGTCGTGCCTTGCACAGCCTGCACACACTGGTTCGCTTGCGCTGCCTCACACTCACCGCGTGGCCTGCCACAACCGCCTCTGTACGACGAAGAAGTAGAGCGCCACGCCGGCGAGGATGATGGCGAACATGACGGTTGCAACGGCGGCCCCCATTTCGGGGTTGCCGGCCTGTAATTGATGGCCAAAAAATGTGCGGTAAAAGTATGTGCCCAGAATGTCGGCAGAAAAATTCGGGCCGGCCAGCGCGCCTTTCACCGCATAAATCAGATCGAAGGCATTGAAATTACCGACAAATGTCAGAATCGAAACGAGGCCTATCGTGGGCATGATCAAGGGAAGTTGCACATAGCAGAATATACTCCAGCTTCCCGCACCATCGAGGCGGGCAGCTTCGATGAGATCATCCGGAATGTTGATCAGGGCCACATGGACGAGCAGCATGGGGATGCCGATGAACTGCCATACGGAGATGAGCGACAAGGTGATCAAGGCGGTTGCTTCCTCACCCAGCCAGGGTGCGAACAGATCTCCAAGCCCGACCGCTGAGAGAATACCCTCACTCACACCCCAAAGCGGCGACAGGATCAACTGCCAGACAAAGCCGACGATGACCACAGACAGCATGGTCGGCAAGAACAGGCCGGTCCTGTAGAGCGCGCGGCCACGAAGCCTGGGCACACTCAACAAGACGGCCAACGCGATGCCAATTGGGTTTTGAACCGCCATATGGATCAGAAACAATATGGCGTTGTTTGCAAGGGCGTTCCAGAAGCCGTCTGACCAAAACGGATCCGTGAAGAGCGTCGCGAAGTTTGTAAG
>JAJFHB010000192.1 GCA_021775795.1 Hyphomicrobiales bacterium
TCTGACATTTGCGAGCCGGTCAGCCTCAAGTTTCGCGGCGGGACGGTGCATGTCCAACCTCCCATGACGCAAGGTGTGCTGCTCGCCATGTGTTTGAAGCACCTTGAAACCCTTGAGGCAGTACCACAGGACAGACTTTCGCACGTTTGCATTGAACTTACGGAGGCCTGCTTCGAACATCGCGACAAGATTGCAAAAGGCGGAAACCTTCTCGACATTGCCCTGCAGATTGACCAGGAGAAAGCATCCCTGCGCGGAGGACCGCGGGCCTATCTGCATACGGCAGGCGCTGCTGCAGCCGACGCAGACGGCTGGGCCGTCTCATCCCTGGTCAGCGTGTTTGATGAATTCGGGTCCGGCATTTTTGTGCCGGAGGGTGGATTTATTCTCAATAACCGGGCGGATGGCTTCACGCGAGCGCCCAATGATGCGGCACCGTCAAAACGCCCGGTTCACACGCTCGCCCCTGCCCTGTGGGAGGCCGGGGGCACCGCCCGGGCCCTGGCAACACCAGGGGCTGACGGTCAGATACAGACATTGCTGCAGGTCATTTCACACATGGAACTGAGAGGGATGGGACTTGCGGAAGCGATCCACATGCCCCGGTGGCGCAGCGAAGGCGGCAAGCTGCTGATTGCCCGCAACCATCCAGACAAAACCACTTTGGCCACTGCCGGACACAAGCTCGAAGAACGCGACGATGACGACGACTGCTTTGGTGGTGTTGTTTCAGCGTCGGTTAGTGGTGGCATTCCAAGCGCTGCTTCCGACTGGCGGCGCGAGGTCTGGCACGGTGTCGTTTAGGCAATGCTTCACGTGTGCTAAGTGATCAAATCCAAGGAACCGACAACATGAACGCTGCAACACCACCAGTACCAACCTCTGCATCGGATGAATATGCAGCCGTTCTGGCGCATGTGCGCGAGCTATACGGGCGTCCGTACGATATAACGAGCATGGAATCGATCGTCGCTCAATCGCGCCAGATCATCGCGGAATTTCCCTGCGTCGGCGGCACCAAGCCGGAGCCCCTGCACACAACAAGTATCTCACAGGTATCCGTGAACGGTGTTCCCGGAGAATGGGTCTGCGCTGAAGGTGCGAGCCCGGATGTCCGTTTGTTGTGGATCCACGGTGGCGGCTGGATCTGCGGCAAGCCGGCTCACTATCGCACCCTGACGGAAGCCCTTTCCGCAGAAACAAAAGCCAGTGTCTTGGCGATTGATTACCGTAAGGCACCGGAAAATCCGTTTCCCGCAGGCCTTGATGATTGCGTCGCCGCCTGGATGTGGATGCGCGATCACGGCCCACATGCACCCGCCTCCGCCCGCACCTGCTGGCTGGCCGGAGATTCCGCTGGTGGAAATTTGACACTGTCAACCATGTTGAGGCTGCGCGAACGGGGTCTGCCCCTGCCCCATGCCGCAGCCACAATAGGCGCTGCAGCCGATCTGACAGGGGGCAGTCCTTCTCTTCAAACCCAGGCGCATCTGGATCCGGAATTGAAACCGGAAGCCATGGCGTTTTTCGTTGCGGCCTATCTGCAGGGCTTGCACGCTCCAAACGACCCGTTTGTTTCCCCGGTTCATGCTGAACTGCATGGGTTGCCGCCAACCCTCATGCATGTGGGTGAATGGGAAGTGCTGAGAGACGACACGCTCCGGGTTGCTGCGAAAGCAAAAGCTGCGGGTTCAAACTTCGAAGCCAAGGTCTGGCCGGAAATGATTCATGTGTTTGAAATTTTCGTGCACATGCTGCCCGAAGCGCAACGCTCGGTGCGCGAAATTTCAGACTTTCTGAAGCGCCACAGCAGTTAAATGCCGCTGCTGTCGAGCCTGGCAATTGCAGCTAGATTGTCGCCCCGCAGCATGCACGGCACTTCCTGATTTTCGGTCATGCCAATGCGTTTGTAAAAGCCACGGGCATTGTTTTCGACATGCACATGAAGATCGATACGGCAACAGTCATTTGCAACAGCAATGGTTGCCATGCGGGCCATGAGACAGCGGCCCACATCATAACCGCGCGCCCATTGATCAACGATCAGGTCGTTTACGAACAGGCAGCGCTTCCCGACATAGGTTGAGTAAGTGTAGAACCAGGTGCTGATACCAGCCAGGCGCCCGTCTGCCTCGGCAACGAGTGTCTCAAAGTGGCGTTGCGGTCCGAAGGCGTCGCGACGCACATCGTCGAGCGTGAGAGAAAACATCTTTCTCTCGCCCACGTGGTCCGCAAGATCACCAATGAGTTTGAAGACGAAATCCGTATCTTCTTCACGGATGTCGCGAATGACGACGCCAGCCACTTGCTTCAATGCCCCCTAAAAGCCGACGTCATCGCCGCCCTTGAGCTGCAGAATTTCCCGCGCCTCGGCCGGGGTTGCAACTTCTAGCGACAGCCCTTCAAGCACCGTCCGCATCTTTGTCACCTGCTGGGCGTTGCTCTCGGCCAACTGACCGGGGCCAAGCCAGAGTGAATCTTCAAGACCGACTCTCACATTTGCACCCATTGTGGCGCCCATAACGGCGAGTGGAAACTGATTGCGCCCGGCACCAAGAATCGACCAGCGATAGTCGTCGCCGAACAACCGGTCAGCCGTGCGGCGCATGTGCATCAGGTCTTCCGGGTGGGCGCCGATGCCGCCGAGAATGCCAAACACGTTTTGAACAAAGAGTGGCGGCTCGACGATGCCCCGGTCCAGGAAGTGGGCGAGGTTGTATAGATGCGAGGTGTCGTAACACTCGAACTCGAAGCGGGTGTTGTTCTCCCGGCAGGTGGTGAGGATGTATTCGATATCCTTGAAGGTGTTTTTGAAAACACCATCGCGGCTGTTTTCCAGATGCTGGCGTTCCCACTCATGATCAAATTCCTTGAAACGCTCCAACATGGGAAAGAGCGCGAAATTCATTGAGCCCATGTTGAGTGAAGCCACTTCCGGCCGGAACTTGGCTGCCGGTGCCATGCGTTCTTCTACCGTCATGCCAAGCCCACCACCGGTGGTGATGTTCACCACAGCATCTGTCGACTGCTTGATGCGGGGCAGGAACTGCTGAAACAGATCAGGCGACTGCGACGGCTTGCCGGTTTCCGGATCACGCGCATGCAGGTGAATGATCGAGGCTCCCGCTTCATGAGCGCCAATGGCAGCTTCAGCAATCTCATCGGGTGTGATCGGAATATGCGGCGACATGGTCGGCGTATGGATTGAGCCGGTAACAGCACAGGTGATGATGACTTTGCGAGC
>JAJFHB010000193.1 GCA_021775795.1 Hyphomicrobiales bacterium
GGAAAGCGAGGCTGCAACGTTCCAGGCCATCAACATGAACGGTAAGTTGAACGGCATGATGAGAACCTAGACGCCGTAAGGTTCATAGCGTGAATACTGGAAAGACCCGGCTTGTGTCGTGCCGGCTACCTGGCCGGCCTCGTCCCGCGCCATTTCGGCAAAATATCGAAACGCCGGCGCCACATTGTAAAGCTCACCTTCAGCCTCCGGATAGGGTTTGCCCATCTCCAGACTCATCAGCCGGGCGACATCATGGAACGGGTTCTTTTCAATATGATCTGCAACGGCGTGCAGAAGGGCTGCGCGGCTTTTGTAATCGACACGAGCCCAGGCCTTGTGCGCCTCGAAGGCTTCGGCTGTCACATCGTCCACAACAGTATTCGGGGTCAGCGCCAGTTTGCCCACGGCCTCAAGGGTTGCGGGGTTGGGGATCGCCTGCGTTGTGGCCTCGCGCGGCGAAACGAAATCATTGCCGCGAAATATCTGCGCTGCGAACGGGTCGAAGTCAGTCATGTGCATCTGTGCCTTGCTCAGCGGATCATGTAGACCTTGCGCACGGTCTCGTGCACGCGACAGGTGCCCTTCCAGCCTTTGGGAAAGAAGGCTGCAGTGTCGGGTTCGATTTCGATCACCTCACCGCTTTCATGGGTGTAGGTGCAACGGCCCTCGAGGAAATGACACATCTCATCGCCCGTGACGTGACACTCCCAATAACCGGGCGTGCAGATCCAGATGCCCGATTCGGGAGCGCCGTCCGCGCCTTTGTAGATGAGTTTGCCGCTGGTTAGTGAACGGCCCTCGATCATGGTTGGCACAGCCCCCCAGTCGACAAGCTCATGTTCTCCCAGCGGGTCTTTGAGGACCGGCGTTTTCGGGCGCTCCATCGTATCAGTCATGAGAACTCCGTTCCTCTAACGCAACATGTAGATGCTGCGCGTGGTTTCATGGGCAACAACGGTGCCGCTCCAGCCTTCGCGAAAATGCACCACTGTGCCGGGGGCAGCATCGATGATTTCGCCATCGTCGCCGGTATAGGTTGCATGTCCCTGGACGAAATGATGCAGCTCATCGCGTGGAAGCATCAACCGCCAGCTTCCCGGTGAGCAGATCCACACGCCCGCCTCCGGCAGGCCGTCATCTCCACCCTTCCAGAGTAGCCGGCCGCTGTTTTCCGACCTGCCATCGACCGGATCAAGATGTCCCCCCCAGTCCTTGAGGTCCCCATCCCATGTGGAAGCGCTGGCAATGTGCGGCGCTGAAGAATTTAGATTGGTCGGCATTCGTTTTCTTTCACTGATGTCTCAAACGGCAGCTTCGCGGCCGGCTGCAAAGAGCCCGGCCGCATCACTGCAGTCTTCATGCAAGAAGGCCGTTCAACAGATCAGCTGCTTTGCTTGGCCCGTGCTGGCCCTGCATGTGAGTGGATGTCGCTGCCAGCTTCGACTTCATGGCACCATCATTGAGCATGGCATCGACCTTTGACCGAAGATCATCGTTCGACCAGTCATAGCGATGCATCTTGAAGCCGTGGCCGGTTTCCTGGACGCGGGTTGCATTGTCGTGCCCGTCCCAGACGTAAGGCATGATGATCGCCGGTTTGCCGAAGTAGAGACACTCGGTGAAGGAGTTGTTGCCACCGTGATGGATCACGCAATCGACCTGCTCGATCACTGAGGGTTGCGGATACCAGGGCTCGATGTGGCAGTTGTCGGGAATATCATCGTAGGCGTCCTGATAATCGCCAACGTTGACGAGCGCCCTGACCGGCATGTCCGCCAGCGCTGTAATGACCCGCTTGAGGAGATCCACATCGCCTGAGCCGAGCGAACCGTAGCTTACGTAGACAAGAGGTTTGTCATTGTTGCTCTTGAACGGGGGAATCTCATAGGCCTCGTCCTGACGCACACAGCCTTCAAGATATTGGAACCGCGCCGGGTCGAGGGCATTGCGGCGGGTAAATTTAACAGGCTCGGGATAAAGCAGAAGATTGAGGTGCGGCGAGGCTTCGAAAAACTCGCCGAGTTCATATTGCTCTACGCCACATTCAGCAAGGAAGGCGTTGAAGTCATCATGAATGGGCTTGACCACTTCATGGAAGCGCGACCGGTAGGCCTCAAAGCAGGCCTTGTCATTTTCGCCGCAGCCGGAGAGGTGAGGGGGAATGTCTGGATCCTCAATCTCATTTTCAGAACATGAGATGATGCGCACCCAGGGTGCTCCGGTTTCCTGGGAATAGCGTTTGATGGCTGGAAACAGGATGACATTGTCAACACAGATGAGATCCGGCTTCACCTTGGCAAGCACACCAGGAAGGTCTTTTTCAGCCCACTTGGAGGTGTCAACGATGGCCTCCCAGCATTCTTTCACATAAGTGTCGATCTGCTCGTAGGGGCTCTTGGCAAAGTTCGGAATATGCCCGTTGATGAAGTCTGACCAGTATTTGGCCATCTCCTCAGCCGGCATCGGCTCGGACATATTGACCATATGCTCTTCGAAATCGTAACCGGCATAAACACCACCCATGCCGGGATCTGACAGGAACACAGCCTTGTGGCCGAGTTTCTCGCACGCCTGGGCGATTCCGACCGAGTTCAGCGCCGGTCCGAAGGCCGCTTCCGGAAAGAATGCGATTACTTTTTGGTCGCTCATTTTGCCTAGTCCTCCATTGCTAATCTTGCGGACACACTGTGGATTAGTGCGTCAGAATGCGTCCGTGTTCAGGTTTCCAGTTGCACCAGACCGTGTCACCGGCGGTGAAGTTTTCGTCAGCGTCCTGTGCTGCGGTTAGCCGCGCTATCAGGGGGACCGGCATCTGTTTAACGTCCACATGCATGTTCACGTCACGACCGTGGTAGGCAATGTCCCGCAAAGTTCCCCTGAGCGCATTATGGCCGCGCAATTTTGTGTTTCGCGACAGGATCAAACGCTCCGGTCTGACCGCAAGTGTCACTTGCGTGCCGGGCGATGTGTCTGTGGGCATGGTCGCGGCAAGCCTGGTGTCGTAGCCGATATCGAGACCATCCTTGATTACGGTTCCGTCCATGAAATTGCTGACGCCAATGAAATCGGCGACGAAACGCGATCCCGGCACTTCATAGAGTGCCCTTGGTTCTCCCAGTTGCTCAATACGGCCATCAAGCATCAGGGCCACGCGGTC
>JAJFHB010000194.1 GCA_021775795.1 Hyphomicrobiales bacterium
ACTATTTGCAGCAACGATACACTCATGACCCCTCTGGACTGACAGGCCTTGCCCGCGTTGCAGCGCGCCGTATTTACTCTAGAACCGGCGCTGAAATCTGGCGCCGCATGCGCCAAACCCTTCCCGAGCACATGAACACCAGCCATTTGGTAGCCTTCGCAGGCTGTCTGTTCTGGTGCGGCGCATTCCGCGAAGCAGATGCAGTTTTAGAGAATGCAATAAGCGTCGATCCAGACAACCCCGCACCATGGATTGCATCTGCATTATGCGCATTTGTGGAAAGAGATGTGTCTATAGAAGGCCAGCGCTGGGATGCAGCACACCAACGTTTTCCGGATATTGTCTTAACGCAGGAGCGATACAGAGTTTTCCGTGCACTGACCGGGGCGGACCGAGAATCTGAATCAGATACGCAACCACTTTCAAACACCGCGGATGCCCTGCTTCAGCTACGGGTGTTGGAAGCCAGTTTCCGCCGTCGCGAATCCCGCGAACTTGCATCTGCTTATGCCAATTTGTTTCCAGACAACGAGCCCATCCAACTCGCCGTCTCCGACATCATGCAACTCGACCTGAACAGTGAACACGAACTGAATGTATGCATTGATACTGCGACACGGAATGCTGCCAATTTCCCGACATCACGAAGTGCCCGATTCCGACTGGCTCGCGCCCATGTTTGCGCAGAAGACGTCAACTCCACCAGGGAGGCGATGCACGCCATTGAAACCACGTTTGGACATGGCTGGGATTCAGACCAAATATGCGCCTGGCTGGCGCATCGTGAAAGCGATTATGTCCGAGCGAAAAGTATCTATCAGCGATTGCTGGAAGAAAGATACATACCTGCTGTTCACGCGCGAATGACGAGCTTTGACAGGATCGACAACAAACCTGTTCCACAGTTTGAGAACAAGATTCTCCTGTTTGCTTCCATAAGAAACGAGATGGCTTATTTGCCGTGGTTTTTTGACTACTACCGCTCGATTGGTGTCGAGTGGTTCTTTCTCATCGAAAACGGCTCAAACGACGGCACGGATAAATACGTGTGCGCACAGCCCGATACCACTGTTTACAGAAGCAGCGACAATTACTTCAAAGCGTCGGCCGGCATGCGCTGGATCAACGACCTGATTGACATGCATGGCAAAGCAAACTGGTGCCTTTTTGTCGACACGGATGAACAGCTTGTTGCGCCAGGAATTGAAGCTAACGGATTGCGACCGCTGTTGGATCAAATGTCGAGAAACGGCGAGGAGATCATGGCAGGCTTTATGCTCGACACGTTTCCGGAAAATGCCGATGCGATCAGGTCCTATTCCAGTGATCAGTCCCCTTTGAGTGTCAGTCCCTTTTTTGACAATTCTTACTTTGCGTGGGGTAATCCTGTTGCCCCGTTTAGACGAATGAAAGGCGGCGTGCGAGATCGTCTTTTCTCAACGCGCGAGTCATTGATCAAATCCCCGATCACCTGGGGCGGAAGCCATATCCGCTACCTTGACAACCACACGACGACCCCTGGCGCCATCAGCAACATCAACTGCGCCCTCCTGCATCACAAAATTCTTCGCGACGGTAAGGTTCTCCTGGAAGACAAAGAGCTTAAAGGGCATGTGCGGTTCATGGATCGCCCGCCCGAAAGCCATAAAAGGCACCGGCGATATCAGACATTTCTTCAGGAATTAGGGAATGGTGCGATACCGGTGTGTGAGGCATCCATGCGGTATGAGTCGTCTTCTCAACTTGAGCATCTAGGTTTGTTCAATGTCGCATCCTTGCCGGCATCTAGATAGATCTCGCCTGTTCCTTCAGCACATATCGCATATAGGTCAGTTGCCCCCGATGGTAGGTTTCGTGGACAATCAGTAACGATACCCAATCTAAAAATCCGCACTCATCTTCCGCAATATCATCCTCGAAACTTGTGCCAACAGCAGCATACAAATTGTCGTAGATTTTCCCGCTCGCCTGAGCATCCAAACTCGCCAATTTGCCCAGGCAACCCCGGACATCATAATGGGACGCTTCAACTTTGCGGTCTTGGCCAGCGTCAAGCAATGCGAGAGTGCGCGCCCGAACTTCAAGCAGTGCCGCTGCATAGTCGGCAAGCTGCAGACCAGATGGTTCGCTAAAGCCCGCCTCTCGAGCAAAGCCCGTCTTAATGCGTGACCAAAGTGCCATATCTGAGGGCATTCCAATCTTTTCGGGCAGCGCTTCGGTTACGACAAACTCAAAGCCGGCGATGTGCAGAAGAATTTCACCTATCGACTTGCTGTTTGGGAAAAGTTTGCGTTCAACGTCGGCTTCGTCAGTTTTCTCAATGATCCGCAGCAGCGAATCCCGCGCGTGTTCTATGGCCCGTTTGGCGTTCCGTTCTGGCCCCTTCATTGATGTGCAACATCCAACCGAGCAAAGAAGTCGTGAGCGGTTTGTTTGTAGAAAAGATCTGATGAGCGTACGTAGTCAAGATGAGTGACGTTTGGGGACACTTTCTTACACGGATTGACCACTGTGACCTTCAAGCCGGCAGCCCTTGCCTGGCGGACAATTTGGCGGCGATCTGCTGCCACACCCACGACAATAAGATTGGGCGATGAAAAATCGGTCTTGTACTTCTCGTTGAACACGCCACTGCCCCGAACGCGCTCAAAATCAACACCCGCTTTTGACAAAACATTATCAACATTGTCTGTGAAAACTCGGCGTATTTTGCCTGTATCCACAAGCCCCCGTATGATCTTCATGGCAGGCGTCACCTGCGCCGTCAGCGCCATAGTGTGCACCCTGCAAAACTTCTCCAGACGATCAATACCTTCTTCGGACAATGCCCGCGGGAGCCAATCATCAGAGCCGACCATAAAACCTTCCATGTCTTCCGAATCAACACCGAAAAATTCATGGACGTCGCACAACGTTGGTAACCCCGCTTCATAGCTCATGCCGGAGCCTACATACAAATCAGCAGGCAACAGGTCATCCAGTTCAACGCGGCACTTAGGTTCGGGCAGGTCTGGGACAACAATTGAACGGCGGGGGCGCCTTAACTTCAACCGACGGCACCTATCAAGATCGCTATCATTCGGCACACCAAACGAAAAAACAGGTCGCAGTAAGGCACCCTTCTGTCCGATGTCCAACGTTGCGGGTATTCGGAGTTGGGCAAACCTCTCCTCAGCAGCCCTCAAATCCGCCAAAAACTGATCGGAGCCATCGGCTTCCAGCTTTGCTGCAAAGTGAAAGTAGAAGCGTTCAAGGCAAACTGCCCCATCCAGCAAGCCAATTTCACCAGAAAAATAGACAAGTCTGTTCTGCTCACCAATATCTCGCTTCCAACCCCAGATAACTTTTTTATTAGCCTTCGGCCAAAACCGGCCGGCTGCCTCATCAAGGCTGTCCAGGAGTGTGATCGGGGTGTGGGCCACTATGTCCATGCCTGAAGTTCTCACTTAAACCTACTCAAAAGAGACGTATCCGAATACGCTGCTTTCTCATTTGAAATCAACCGCTGCTTCTGGTGCGGTATGCCCATCAAATCGAAGCCAAGCGAGTAAAACTCCTTAACACTCATTCTATCGGCGTTTGCGTGAAGAATGCCGGTTCGGTCAGAAATGGCGTTCGCAACCACAAATCGAGCGAGTTTATCTACGGAAATCGGGCTTTTAAAGACATTGTCGTCGGCACGGACAGTTTGACCTGCATTCACTTTTGAGAAGGCTGCCCTAAATCTTCGATCCGAAGCGGGCTCGCGCTTGTTGAATACATAACTTGTGCGGATGATCAATGCATTATTGCAAACACGCTGCACGGTTTCTTCCGCGATCCGTTGTCTGCGCCCATACGCGGTATCTGCGTCGGGAACGTCAAACTCAACATAGGGCCCGTGTGAACCGGAAAAGACCGCGTCCGATGAAATATAAGTTACTCTGCTTTCGCGACCATCAGCGCCGCCTTCCATGAAATCCTCACAGAGTTGCTCCATCGCACTGCGGAAGGCGCAATCATCCTGATCGGGCAAACCGCGAGGATCCGCAATACGAGTTGCAATAATGAGGTTGGTTGCGTGATTTAAACCTGCAACTTTGCTCAAACGGTCCACAGGGAATTCAAAACGAACATCGGCACTGGCACTTTCGACGGCTTCACGTCTGCTGCTTCCAGCGAAGAGTATGTCGCGTGATGCGAGTTCCAAGGCTACAGAACGTCCCAGAAAGCCCGTTGCGCCGAGAAGAAGACAATGATGACTGTTCGCATTACTACTCATAGTTTCCTGAAAACCCAACTGTGACGAGTGCGCCATCGGCATCTCGATTGTTCTAAGGCGTGATGTATCCGATTAGTGGTTTGGTTTTCTGCTTCTCCAGGCGTCAGACCTTTGAACAGGCTGACCCCAAAGAAGAATACATCAATCTTCGGGCAGATTTAGCTGCAAAGCCGTCGCGCAATATACTGGTCAAACTCCCAGGTGCAGCGTTCTAGTGGAGAGAGACGCCCGCTCTCGGCAAATTCGGAGCCGGCCCCGCGGAAAATGCTCTCGATGAGGCCGCGGTCCTCAGCGTTCACTTTGTCGAGCACAGCCTTGATTTCAGACCTGTGCATTTCCCTGGTTTCATCCGGCACGGCGCCTGGATAAACGGCAACGCCCCAGCGCACCCTCACCTGCCCGACACCTTGCGGCTGCAGTGCCAGCCAGAAAAGGCGGTCTTCGGATATGGAAAATACGTGGGCTGGAAAGATGCCGACGATGGGATAGGTTTCCCTCTGCTCATCGCTCAGATCCGGATTGAGTATGCGCCCATCCTTTTCAACGTCGAATTTGACACCCTCCAGTCTTTTCTGGCGATAGCGGAAGTATCCCTCACCTCCGCCGGGATATGTGCCCAGGCGTGTGGGCAGCGCTGGTTCGATGGTCGTCTTATGCACGGCGAAGACGTGATAGGCCTCGGAGAAATTCTCAACCAGACACTTCCAGTTGGTGTCCCAAACCTCGTCTGCGACGAACAATGTCTCATAGCGTTCAAGATGATAGTTCGCCATTTCATCATCAAGGCTCTGGATGCGGGGGGCAAGCGGTGGCGCCTCCGGGTCCAGACTGATGTAGATCCAGCCTCGCCATATTTCCACTTTGACTTCTGGCAGACGGCAGGTTGAGGGGTCGAAATTCTCATCCATGAAAGGCGCAGACAGAAGCTGTCCCCCAGTGTCGTAAGTCCAGGCGTGATAGGGGCATACGATGCGTCCGGCCTGGCCACGACCCTCCCGAAGTCGGGCGAAGCGATGGCGGCAAACGTTCGAAAAAGCTCGGATGTTTCCGCCCTTATCAAGAATGACAA
>JAJFHB010000195.1 GCA_021775795.1 Hyphomicrobiales bacterium
TGATCGCAGCGGCAACAAGTGCATTTTTGAACAACACTCCGGTTGTCGTGATGTTCATCCCTATTGTGACCGCGGTCTCTGCAAAAATGGGCATGAGTGCAAGCAAGACGCTGATGCCCCTCAGCTTCATCACCATACTTGGCGGAATGACGACGCTGATCGGTTCATCGACGAACGTCCTGGTAGCGGGCATGGCCGAAGAGCACTCCGGCCTGAAGATCGAGTTTTTTGATTTCTTTGTACCCGGCCTGGTGCTCGCCGGTGTCGGTGCCGTTTATGTAATTTTTATTGCTCCCCGTTTGCTGAAGCCCGGCGAAACAATGGCGTCATCCATGACGGCGAGTGGCGGCCGTCAGTTCATCGCACAGATTTCGATCACACCGGGGCACCCGCTTGAGGGTGAGAAGTCTGTAGCAGGCATGTTCCCGGGCCTGAAAGAGATGACGGTTCGCCTCATCCAGCGCGAGGAACATCCCTTCCTGCCACCGTTCGAAGACGTCACCTTGCGCCGGGATGATGTGATTATCGTCGCGGCAACACGCAAGGCACTTACCGACGCGTTGCTTTCCCGTGAAAGCCTGTTGACCACAGAGACAGGCGATAGCGATAACAGCGATCCGAGCGAGGCGGCAGAACAGGTTCGCAGTGGTGGACTGACCCTGGCAGAAACTGTCGTGGCACCGGGGTCACGCATCATTGGACGCCGGGTCGAGGAAGTTGGTCTACGGTCTTCCAACGGCTGTATTGTTCTCGGTGTGCAACGACGCAGCCGCATGATCCGCGTCCCGCTCAGTGAACTGAGACTGGAAGCGGGCGACGTTGTGCTGGTTCTCGGCAGTCGCGGAGACATTCGCAGTTTGCGTCTCAGCCATGACTTTCTGCTGCTGGAATGGTCTGCAGCAGAGCTTCCTGATATCGCACTGGCCGCCCGAGCCCAGATTATTTTTGCAACAACGGTGATTGTTGCCGCCACGGGCATATTGCCTATCGTGATTGCCGCCCTTGCCGGCGCGTTCGCCATGATACCTGCGGGATGCCTGAACCTGCGGCAGGCAGCGCGCGCCTTTGACCGCCGCATCTATCTTCTGATCGGCGCCTCCCTTGCCATGGCGACAAGTCTGGAAGGAACCGGGGGTGCGGTTTACATCGCGCAAGGTGTTCTTTCCGTACTGCCCGTCGATAACAAGTTTCTGATCATGTCGGCGTTCTTTCTTCTTATCGCGGTCATGACCAACTTCTTGAGCAACCATGCAACGGCAGCATTGTTCACGCCCATTGCGCTAAACGCTTCCGCCACAGTTGGCATTGAACCGGAAATTTTCATTTATCTGGTGATATTTGCGGCGAACTGTTCGTTTGCCACACCAATGAGCTATCAGACCAATTTGCTCGTCATGGGCCCCGGCCATTATCGTTTCGCAGACTATGCTCGCGTCGGAAGCCCGCTCATTTTAATCCTGTGGATCACCTATTCCCTTTTTGCGCCATGGTATTACGGTTTATAGACATCATGGATTTCAGATTGACCGCAGGAGGCGCAGGAACTTGAGTTACGAAGGACGGCAGGTCCCCCAGTTCTATCTTACGCCGCATTCGCAATGCCCTTATCTGGAAGAGCGTCAGGAACGTAAGGTTTTCACGCATCTGCTTGGCGATCAGGCGGCTTACCTGAACGACATCCTCACACAGGGCGGCTTTCGCCGCAGCCAGAACATCGCCTATCGCCCGGCGTGTGACACCTGCACGGCTTGTATATCGGTCCGGGTAAAGGTGGATGCCTTTACGCCGACCAGGTCGATGAAAAGAACAATCACATCAAACCGCGATATCAAGGCAGAATTCTGCGATGCAGAAGCGACGCAGGAGCAATACTCTTTGTTCCGCGATTATGTGGAAACGCGACACTCTGAAGGCGGCATGTCGGACATGAGCGTGTTCGACTTCAGCTCCATGATTGAAGAGAGCTTTGTCGATACTTTCGTGGTGGAATACCGGGAACGCGTGAAGATACCGCTCTCACCGCCCGACCCGCAAAAAGGGCAACTGCTGGGTGTGGCGCTGTCTGACAAGCTTCAGGACGGCCTGTCTATGGTCTACAGCTTCTTCGATCCCGAACATGAAAAGCGCGGGCTTGGCACCCTCATGATCCTTGATCACATCGAGCGTGCCCGCAAGCAGGGATTGCCTTATCTCTACCTGGGTTATTGGGTCGATGGTTCACGCAAAATGGAATACAAGCGCCGTTTCACGCCCCAGGAACATCTCACTCGAGATGGTTGGGTTGTGCGGGACTAGATCAATTCACATTGATGGCGCCATATCAATGTGAATCGCTCTAGCTGAACTTGTTGCTGCGCGGGAAGCCTTTTGGCGGCATGCGGCCAGCCTGGGCCCGTTGGCCAATCCAGTCCCGAAGGTCCGTTACCGTCCACGTCCTGCCTGAACTGTCCTGCCACGTCAGTCCCTGTGTCATCGCAAAGGTACATGCATCCGCCATTCCGCCATCCTTGTAGCGCTGCAGTCGCACGCCTTTACCGCGATTCATCTCGGGTAGTTCAGACAGCGGAAAGATCAGAAGCTTACGATTGTCACCTACGACAGCGACATGATCTGCGCCCTCCGGCAGTCGCGAACAGGCCTGAGCTTCGACCGGCGCTTTGACATTGAGCACCTGTTTGCCTTTTCGCGTATTCGCCACTGCTTCATCTTCGGGCACGACAAAGCCGTTACCATCTGAACTTGCGACGAGAAGCTTTTGGCCGGATTTATAAACAAACAAGGCGACGATATCGTCGGTGTTTTCCATATCCACCATGAGGCGCAGTGGTTCTCCGTGGCCACGGCCACCGGGCAACCCGTCTGCACCGACAGTGAAAACCTTGCCGGATGAGGCGAAGGCCAACAACTTGTCCGTAGTCTGGGCGTGGAGCACAAACCGCACCCTGTCCCCTTCCTTGAAGGTCAGGGCGGAGAGGTCTTCCAGGTGCCCCTTCATGGCGCGAACCCAGCCCTTTTCCGAGCAAATCACGGTAACCGGCTCCCGCTCGATGAGAGCCTGCTCAAGATCAATTTCAACTTCAGGTGCTTCAGCAAAAATTGATCGCCGGGCGCCCAACTCTGTCTTCTTGCCGAAGCGTTGGCGAACATCTTTGATTTCATCAGAAATCCGGGACCATTGATCAGTGTCCGATCCCAGCAGAGCGTTCAGTTCGTTCTGCTCTAACCGCAACTGATCATGTTCAGTGCGGATTTCCATTTCTTCCAGCTTACGCAACGAGCGAAGGCGCATGTTGAGGATTGCTTC
>JAJFHB010000196.1 GCA_021775795.1 Hyphomicrobiales bacterium
TTACCGGCGCCAACAAGCGCCCGTTGAAGTCCATGTCCGACATGCTGAAAGGCAAGCAGGGACGCTTCCGCCAGAACCTTCTTGGCAAGCGCGTCGATTATTCGGGCCGCTCGGTTATCGTTGTTGGTCCGGAGCTGAAACTGCATCAGTGCGGGCTGCCGAAGAAGATGGCGCTGGAACTGTTCAAGCCGTTCATCTATTCGCGGCTTGATGCAAAGGGGCTCGCCTCTACGGTGAAGCAGGCCAAGAAACTGGTTGAGAAGGAAAAGCCGGAGGTCTGGGATATCCTGGATGAGGTTATCCGTGAACATCCGATTCTATTGAACCGGGCGCCGACGCTCCACAGGCTGGGTATTCAGGCGTTTGAACCTGTGCTGATTGAAGGCAAGGCCATTCAGCTTCATCCGCTCGTTTGCGCGGCCTTCAACGCTGACTTTGACGGTGACCAGATGGCGGTACACGTGCCGTTGTCACTGGAAGCTCAACTCGAAGCCCGCGTTTTGATGATGTCGACCAACAACATCCTTCACCCGGCAAACGGCACGCCGATTATCGTGCCAAGTCAGGATATTGTTCTTGGTCTTTACTATCTCACGCTCGCAGCTCAGGAAACTGATGACGAGGTGATGACATTTGCAAACATCGCCGAGATCGAACACGCGTTGGAACACAAAGTCGTTTCCCTGCATTCAAAGATCAAGGCGCGCTACGTCTCGGTTGATGAAGAGGGCAATACGATATCGAAAATCTACGAGACGACACCTGGCCGCATGAAGGTTGCGGAACTGCTGCCTCGCAGGCCGAATATTGGTATTGAACTTTGCAATCTGCTGCTTACCAAGCGGGTGATTTCAAAACTGATCGATGCCGTTTATCGCCACTGCGGCCAGAAAGAGACTGTCATTTTCTGCGATCAGATGATGACACTTGGCTTTGGTCATGCCTGCCGGGCGGGTATCTCCTTCGGCAAAGACGATATGGTCATTCCGCACGAAAAAGCGGGCCTTGTTGAAACAACACGTCAACTCGTCAAGGAGTATGAGCAGCAATATATCGATGGCCTCATCACCCAGGGCGAAAAATACAACAAGGTCGTCGACGCCTGGGCCAAGTGTACGGACCAGGTTGCCGACGAAATGATGGGCCATATTTCATCGGTTCAGGTGGATGAAGAGACCGGACTCAACAAGCCGATTAATTCTATCTACATGATGGCGCACTCCGGTGCCCGTGGCTCGCCGGCTCAGATGAAGCAGCTGGCTGGGATGCGGGGTCTGATGGCCAAGCCGTCCGGTGAGATCATCGAAACGCCGATCATTTCGAACTTTAAGGAAGGCCTGTCGGTTCTTGAATACTTCAACTCCACCCACGGCGCACGTAAGGGCCTTGCGGATACGGCGTTGAAGACTGCCAACTCAGGCTATCTGACACGGCGGCTTGTGGACGTTGCCCAGGACTGCATCATCCTGCTTGATGATTGCGGTACCGAACGCAGCATTCGGGCCACGGCAGTTATCGATGCGGGCGAGATCATTGTCTCTCTTGGAGATAACGTGCTCGGACGTACACCCGCGACGGATGTCAAAAATCCGGCAACGGGTGAAGTCATTGTTGCCCGCAACGACGAAATTCGTGAAGAGCAGGTGGAACTCATCGAAGCTGCGAATGTCCAGGAGATGCAGATCCGCTCCGTTTTGACCTGTGAAGCCAAGCATGGAGCCTGTGCCAAGTGTTACGGCCGTGACCTTGCACGCGGTACACCGGTTAACATGGGCGAAGCAGTGGGTGTCATTGCGGCGCAGTCAATTGGTGAGCCTGGTACACAGCTCACCATGCGTACGTTCCACATTGGCGGCACCGCACAGGTCATGCAGCAGTCATTGATCGAGAGTAACCATGATGGTGACATCAAGATCAGAAACCGCAACTTGATCCGGGCTGCAGACAACCGGCTTATTGCGATGGCACGTAACACGGCCATTGTGGTGTTGGATCCCGACGGCAACGAACGCGCCGTTCACAAGGTACCTTATGGTGCGCGCCTGCATGTGGATGACGGTGATACCGTGAAGCGTGGCGTTCGCCTTGCGGAATGGGATCCCTACACACGTCCGATCATCACCGAAGTTGACGGCATCGTCGAATTTGAAGACGTCGTCGAAGGTGTGTCGATCAATGAGGTGGCGGACGAGGCAACCGGCATTACAAACCGTGTCGTGGTGGACTGGCGTGCCAGCCCCCGCGGGAGTGAGCTCAAACCGGCCATGGTTGTTAAGGACAAGGATGGCGAACCTGCCAAGCTTGCCCGGGGCGGCGATGCCCGATACCTGCTGTCGGTTGAAGCCATTCTTTCGGTTGAGCCTGGCAACAAGGTCAATGCGGGCGATGTTTTGGCTCGTATCCCGACGGAAAGTGCCAAGACTCGCGATATCACAGGGGGTCTGCCACGCGTTGCCGAGTTGTTTGAGGCGCGGCGACCGAAGGATCACGCCATCATTGCTGAAGCTGACGGGCGTATCGAGTTTGCGCGTGACTATAAGAACAAGCGCCGTATTCGAATTGTTCCGGCCGATGAAGATTCGGATCCCATCGAGTATCTGATTCCCAAGGGCAAGCATCTGACGGTTCAGGAAGGTGACTTCATCGAGAAGGGCGAGTACATCCTCGATGGCCACCCGGCACCGCATGACATTCTCGCCATTAAAGGTGTTGAAGAGCTTGCGGCTTACCTCGTGAATGAAATTCAGGAGGTTTACCGGCTGCAGGGCGTGCAAATCAATGACAAGCACATCGAAGTCATTGTGCGCCAAATGCTGCAGAAAATGGAAGTCGATGATCCCGGAGAAACCGCATTGCTGGTCGGAGAACATGTTGACCGCCTTGAGTTTTCGCAAGTCAACGATCTGGCTGTGGAGCAGGGCAAGGAACC
>JAJFHB010000197.1 GCA_021775795.1 Hyphomicrobiales bacterium
CGCTGGAATGGCTGCTCTTGTCGGCAGCCAGTAGCCAAGCGGGCACGTGAAGCGCGCCTTCAACGCCAGGAAGCGGCCATCGGATGCCACCGCCAGTTCGCCCTCACTTTGGGCACCGCGGCCATGGGTGGCAGACAGCAGATCCTCCGACCGGCTGGCAACCCATCGTACAGGCCGCTCGAGTTTCAGCGCTGCCCAGGCGACGAGCACATCCTCTGGATAGAGAGACGCTTTCATCCCAAACGCCCCACCCACATCCGGTGAAATCACACGGATGCTTTCGTGCTCAATATCCAGCATACCCGCAAGTTCGCGGCGGGCGCGGTGCGGCGTCTGTGTCGCAAGCCACACCGTCAATGTGCCCGTAGTTGTATCGTAGCTTGCAGCAGCCCCTCTGGGCTCCAGGGGAGACGGTGCCAGACGGGGATGTCGAACCGTGGCCCGTACCTTATGTGCGCCATTTTCAAATGCCGCTTCCACATCCCCCGCAGACCAGGTCTTCGAGAATGCGATGTTGCAATCCGCGTTACAGATCAATTGCTCCGGATCGGGCTTTATCAAAGGATCGAAATAGCCGCCGGATGGGGTGATATCAAACGCAACGGCTTCTGCTGCATCCTGCCCCGCGCTTAACGAATGGGCGACAATGGCAGCAATTGGCTGGCCGACTGCCAGAACGCGATCGCCAGCAAGAATTGGATAGTCAGGGACATCAATGATGTCCAGAGGAGTGCTGACCGTAAGCTTCCCGATATGGGCAACATCCGCGCCTGTCATCACGGCAACAACGCCGGCTGCCCGTGATGCTTCCGAAACATCGCAACCGACAAGCCTGCCCGCCGCATAGGGGCTGCGCACGAATACGAGATGCATGGCTTCCGGCAGCGGCACGTCATCGACAAAACACCCCTCACCCTGGATAAGGCGATCATCCTCGACGCGCCTCACAGGCATGCCGACCAGTTTTGCCTGTGCGCGATCGGTCGATTCCAGATCGGCATCGGACGCCCGGAGTGATATGTCTTCGTCGCTCAATGTGTGTTTTCCGGCTTCGTCGGGACGATGGGCGTTTCGGGTATGGATAACGGGAAGGTTAAACCGCCTCCTGTCATAGTTTCAATTTCGAACTCACGAACCTCATATGCCAAATAACAATATCAACCGGAAGTGCTCTGCGAGATGTACTCCTCTGATGGCCGGTTGCGGCCATCCCACACGGTGCTCTACGCATCTGCTGCAGTAGCTGCATGAAGAAGGATCCACCAATGTTGACGCTGGCAGTCATTGGCCATGGAAGCATCGCACAATATGTTGCGCGCAATCTTCAAAATCATCCAGCAATCAACATCAAGGCCGTGATAAGCCGCCCTGGTCGGGAAGAAGCGGCGCGCTCGGCAATGGGGCGCTCGGTGGACATCATTCACAATGCTGGCGCGTTGGCAGCCTCCATCGACGTCGTTGTTGATTGCGCCGGGCATGCCGGGCTCAAGCAGCATGGCGCTGAAATTTTGTTGCGGGGGTTTGATCTGATTACCGTGTCGACCGGAGCTCTGGCCGACGCCGGCATCGCCGTATCACTCGAAAACGCGGCGCGCACGGGAAATTCCCACTTACAACTTGCAGCCGGCGCCGTGGGCGCCATCGATGCTCTTGCGGCTGCCAAAGTGGGCGGCCTTGAAAGCGTCACATACAAAGGCCGCAAGCCGCCAAAGGGCTGGGCCGGTTCGCCGGCGGAACAAAGCCTTGATCTTGATGGCTTGAGAGAAGCGGCTGTGCATTTTGCCGGCAGTGCCCGGGACGCTGCCCTGCAGTACCCCAAAAACGCAAATGTTGCAGCCACCGTGGCGCTCGCGGGAATTGGTCTCGACGACACCCAGGTCGAGCTTATCGCCGACCCGGCCATCGATGCCAACATTCACGAAATCGAGGCGCAGGGAGATTTCGGTGCCTTCACGTTTCAAATTCAAGGCACGCCATTACCCGGCAACCCCAGATCTTCTGCACTTGCGGCAATGAGCGCGGTGCGATGCATCCTTAACCGCGTGGAGCCGTTGATCATCTGATCATGCGGGGAACAAAGCTTTATGGGTGCTGGCTTAACCGCCTTGCTCAGTTCACTGTTGAGCTTTGCAGTTTACGAAAATGCCCAGGCGATGAGTATGTAGCGAGTGGCCTTTCCGACCGCGACCAGCGGCAGGAACACCACGAAACGGACATTCAGCACTCCCGCAGCGAACGTCAGCGGATCGCCGATCACCGGTACCCACGAAAACAGCAACGACCAGGTGCCGTACTTGTTGAAACGCCTGGAAGCATTGTCGAGTTGCTGGCGAGAAAACGGAAACCAGGCGCGATCTGACCAATGCAGCAGATAGCGGCCAAAACCCCAGTTGACGACAGCTCCCATCGTATTTCCAAGTGTTGCAATGGAAACCAGAAGCCATTTGTCATGGATGTGTGCATTCAAGGCAGTCGCCAGCATCACTTCCGATGAGAATGGCAGGATCGTCGCAGCAAGGAAGGCGCCAAGAAAGAGACTGAGGAGGGTGGACATGAGGTGCGATCTACTGGCCCCGGTTCATAGGTACTGATATGTTTATATGGAACATCACAAAGCACCATGGGCAATTGAGTTTAGTAGGAACTCCACTCTCAATTTGGCGTGCAGCAGCACTGCCCGGCCCGTATAAAACTGGAGCATTTGGAAGCGCCGCGCGCGCCAAGGGAGAACAGTTGTGACAACGCATCCGCAATTCAAACCGTTCAATTTCCACGCCTGGATTGATGAGCACGAACACCTCCTGAAACCTCCGGTCAGCAACAGGCAACTGTTTGACGAGAAGACCCAGATGGTTGTGATGATTGTCGGCGGCCCCAATCAGCGCGTCGACTTCCATGACGATCCGGTTGAAGAATTCTTCTATCAACTCCGTGGAAACATGGTGTTGAAGATCGCCGAGAATGGTTCGATCTATGACATTCCCATTCGCGAAGGCGAAGTGTTTCTGTTGCCGCCGCATGCCCGCCATTCACCACAGCGGCCTGAGGAAGGCTCGATTGGTCTTGTCGTCGAGGGCACGCGCCGTGAACAGGACAAGGACGGATTTGAATGGTTCTGTTTCGATTGCGGGGGATTGGTGCATCGCGTTGAAGTGACAGTGACCGATATCGTCAAGGATCTGCCGCCGCTCTTCGAGGCATTCTATGCCAGTACGGACAGCCGTACCTGCAGCGCCTGCGGGGCAGTCCATCCGGGCAAGGAGCCACCGGTCGGATGGGCCAACACCTGATCTCTCCAGGCATTCGGTTGCGCCTATTGAGATTACTGACTTGAGCTGGCCTTCCCGTTTTCGTAGCGTGGGCGGACGAATTTCTCATTCCGCTGCTACGTAAGTCGGAATTTATGGAGGGCCTGCATCGTGAAACCTTACCTGCGTGACCAGATCGACTGGCAACAGCCGTTTCCCCCCGAGGAATACGCATCCCGCCGCGCCCGGGTGCGCAAGGCTATGGCGGCGGCGGGGGTCGATGCGTTGTTCGTCACGACGCCAGCCAACGTTACCTGGCTCACCGGCTACGATATGATCTGGTATCACCTGCAGAACATCACCGGCTTGCTGGTGAGAGCAGACAGCGACGACACGGTCTTCTTCGACAGCTCCGCCCACACCACCATCATCTCCACGACGCCTGCGATAACAGAGGTCGTTTACGTTGACGCAGCGGCCGTATCCGGAACGATAGAGGAAAGCATATCAGCCGTTGTCAACGCCATCACCGAACGCGGTCTTGGCCAAAACCGCATCGGCCTGGAAATGTGGGGATACGCCCCTCATGCATCTGTGATGGAGGCCCTGGCCGGAGCCCTTCGCGATGGCGGCGCAAAGATTGAGGATCACTGGACGCTGGTTGAAAAACTGCGATTCATCAAGTCCGACCTTGAAATCCTCCATGTGCGCAAGGCGGCCGAAATTGCCGACCTTTCCATGGCCGCAGCAAGAGATGCCCTGCGCCCCGGCATAACGGAGACTGAGCTCGAAGGCGTCATCATGGGAACCATGATGAAGGCCGGCGGCGGTTATCCCGGCATTCGCACCATGCTCGGCAGCGGGCCGCGGTCAGGGACGCATCACAGCGCCCCTACCCGCCGTCAGATCCAACAGGGCGATCTGGTTTTTGTCGATTTCTGCGGTTGTTATGACCGCTATCACGTCAACGTCAATCGCACCTTCTCTCTTGGCGAGCCGGATGCCCGCTGGACAAACCTGATGACCACTGCGGCAGGCTGCATTGACACCATTCTGAGCGAGGTAAAGCTCGGAGACCCCATAAGCAAAGTCGATGCCGTTGCACAGAAGTACACCGATGATGCAGGCATTCGCGAATACGTCTGGTGGGTCGGCGGCTACGGCCAGGAGATTGCGGTGCCGCCGGACTGGTGCGGCAACCATTGGCTCAATCCGCGCTTCGACATGGGCGACCCACCCATTCAGCCCGGCATGGTCTTCAATCTTGAGAACCAGTTCGATGTCTGGGAAGACTGGCCGGGCGGAAGCGGCTGTGCCTACATCGAAACGTTTCTGGTAACGGAGAATGGCCTTGAAGTGCTCTCCAAACTGCCACGCACAATTGTTGCAGTCTGAGCCCGGTCGGGCCGGCATGTAATCGCGGCTGGAACACAGGATAACTCCCTATGTACGAGATTGATCCATCGAGAACAGACCTGGTCGACGAATTTCGCAGCAACCCGGGCGGGCCCCACAGTCCAGAACTCGTTTTGGTCGTAAACCGGCTGCGCGTTATGCCCGTGGCAGATAAACATGTGCTCGTTTGCACCAAGCGGGGCAAGGAATGGGTGCTCGCAAAAATTCCCAGCGAACGCGGCGCGAAGATGGAGCTCTTCGAAGGCCAGGTCTTTGATGACTACTACAAGGGCGTCTGGGAAGTTTTCAAGCGACGCTGGAAAACCGTAACCGGACGGGATGTGCAGTAATGCCGGGCAAACCCAGGAAGGCATAGCAGTATGAAAAAGATCCTTGGGTATTGCGACAACTGGAGCGCAATCGCTGGCGGCACGGTCCAGTTCAAGATCAGCACTTATGGTCCTGACCGCTACGAAGCCGCCCTCGTGCGGGTGATTTGCGGCGATAACGAACCCGAGCACGGTATCTTCAAGGAAGAGGAAATTGACGCCCCCCTCAATGGCGAGCACGCAGGCCGTCTCCAGCCGATAGATGCCGGTTCATATGGCGTGGTGCCTCAATCCCCGGCAATTGATAATCTGACAAGCTTCACGATACAGGCCTGGATTTTTCCGACAACGCCGGAAAAAGGTGAGCAGGCCATCGTTTCAAACTGGCGTGATGATCTTGCTGCTGGATTTGCTTTGCTCATTGACGACAAAGGCGCGCTTACCCTTCGCCTTGCCGATGGAGAGGGAAAGACCAGCAGCGTTTCGACCGGCAAACCTCTCGCAGAGCGCAGGTGGTACTTGGTATCCGGATCATATGATGCCGCAACAAATGAAATTGCTGTCTGCCAGAAACCCATAGTGGAAACGCTGGAAAGACTGGAAGCTGCGGACAACACGGAAACGGCAGGCGGCTTTGCAAGTGCCGGCGCGCCTTTGATGTTTGCCGCGTTTCCTGCCGTCCTCTCAAATGGCAAGTCTGCATCGGCAAAACACTTCAACGGCAAGATTGACAGGCCCCAGTTGCTTAGCGGTGCCATACCCGCTGGCGACATTGTTGCTGCTTGGGACTTTGCCCAGGGGATCGGCTCCGATAAATTTCACGACACCGGTCCAAACCAGCTTCACGGCAATACGGTCAATCTTCCATCGCGCGGCTGTAAGGGTCACAACTGGAGCGGCAACGAGCAAAACTGGCAGCACGCGCCCCAGGAATATGGCGCAATCCACTTCCATGACGATGATTTGTATGATGCCGGCTGGGAAACCGATTTCACCTATCATGTCCCAAAAGACCTGAAGAGCGGCGCTTATGCGATCCGGTTGCGGGCGGAAGATGACGAGACCTACGTGACGTTCTTTGTTCGCCCGGCGAAGGGCACAAAGACCGCGAAGCTTGCGTTCCTGGCTTCCACCGTCACTTACATGGCTTACTCGAACTACCACTGGCTGTTTCATCAGCGTTTTTCGGAAACCACTGAAACCCTCTGGACGACCCTGGAGAAAGCCGATGTCTTCCTGCAGGAACACAACGAGCTTGGCCTGTCGACCTACGACACGCACTCAGATGGCAGCGGCGTAAGGTTTGCCTCAAGACTGCGGCCGATCCTCAACATGGCGCCCAAGACACCCTGTTGGAGTTTCAATGCTGACACCCACATTCTCGGTTGGCTGGAGAGCCAGGGAATTGAGTATGATGTCATCACGGATGAAGATTTGCACGACGAAGGCGCTAGCCTGCTGGAGCCTTATAGCGCCGTGCTGACGGGCACACATCCTGAGTATTACACAACGCCCATGCTTGATGGTCTGCGCCACTACATCAATGGCCCCGGACGGCTGATCTATATGGGCGGCAACGGCTTCATCTGGCGTTGCGCACTATCGGACCAGATGCCCGGTGTGATCGAATTGCGCAGGTCGGAAGACGGCATCCGCTATCGCGACGAAGAGCCCGGCGAGTATTATCTCGAACTCACTGGTGAATATGGCGGCTTGTGGCGCCGCCTTGGCATGCCCCCGCAATCTGTTGTCGGTGTCGGAACCATTGCCTGCGGCTTTGACAGTTCCGGTTACTACCAGCGCACCGAAGACAGCTTCAGCCCGCGCGTCGATTTCATCTTTGACGGCATTGGCAAGGACGAGGTCATCGGTGATTTTGGCTTGCTCGGTGACGGCGCCAGTGGCTCAGAGATCGATGCAACGGACCCCATGATGGGAACGCCGGTCCATACGCTCATCGTGGCCCGCTCCGAAGGACATTCTGCCAATACCCTCATCTGCCCCGATGAAATCGGCTTTCACCACGCCGCCATGGATGGTGTTCAAAGCCCCATCGTACGGGCGGATATGACTTTCTTCGAAACACCAGGCGGCGGCGCCGTTTTTTCGGTCAGTTCCATCGCCTGGGCCGCAAGCCTGCCTCACAACAACTACGACAATAATGTTTCAAGAGTTTCGGGAAACGTGGTGCAGCGGTTCCTCGAAGAACAGCCCTTCGCCCTGCCTGAAACGACCGGGTGAACGCTCCTGCCCTGTTAGATGAAACATTGGTCTCTGTGGCCGCCCTGAGGGGGAAAGGCGGCTGTTGTTTACACCGCTGGTAAATCTTGTGCACAATCACGCCGTACATTTTCACCAACACCACCCACTGGTGCGGTGCGGGATGTTCAGGCACACAATGCGATCACTCTCGAGAGGCAACAGCGAATGACTTCACACAACACGGCAACACCAAATCGCTGGCGCCGGTTCGATGACTGGGACGAGCGGCCCCTTCGGCTCGACAAGTTCGCAGCCGAAGACCCCGAAAATGGCTTCTCCGCTTTCGCCGGTGCAAACGACCCGGCGCCGGCCCTGACCATTGAGGACGGCGCTGTCACCAGCATGGATGGAGTGTCAGCTGCCGACTTCGACATGATCGATCTCTTCATCGCACGCCACCACCTTGATCCAGAGATCGCCGAAGAAGCCATGGCCCTGCCATCGGAAAGCGTCGCGCGCATGCTGGTCGACATGCATGTACCGCGCGAGGAACTGACCTGGCTGGCACGCGGCATGACGCCGGCAAAACTGGCAGAAGTCGTTGCCCAACTCAGCGCGGTTGAACTGACGTTCGCCTATTCCAAGATGCGGGCGCGCAAGACGCCGGGCAATCAGGGGCATGTCACCAACGCCAAGGACGACCCCCTGCAACTGGCCGCTGACGCCGCCATCGCGGTCGCACTCGGGTTTGATGAAATCGAAACCACCATGCGCGTATCGCGCAATTCCTGGTCCAATGCACTTGCTTGCTGTGTTGGCTCTGCCGTGGGCCGGGCCGGTACCCTGTTCCAGTGTTCAAGCGAAGAGGCCGAGGAACTTGAAATCGGCATGTCCGGCTTCACCTCTTATGCCGAAACCGTTTCGGTATACGGCACGGAAAATGCGTTCATTGACGGTGACGATACACCCTGGTCGAAAGCCTGGCTCACTTCGGCCTATGCCTCGCGCGGCATCAAGATGCGATGCACGTCGGGAGCGGCTTCCGAGCTACTCATGGGCTTTCATGAAGCCAAGTCGCTGCTCTATCTGGAAGCGCGCTGCTTGTGCATGCAGCGCGCCATGGGTTCGCAAGGCACTCAGAATGGCGGTATTGACGGCGCCCCGCTGGCCACAACCATGCCCGGTGGGGTGCGTGAATTGCTGGCGGAAAACCTTCTCGCGGTCTGGCTCGACCTTGAATGCGCCTCCGGCAATGACGCACGCCACTCTGAATCTGAAATCCGGGTTGGTGCAAAGATATTGCCCTATCTCATTGCCGGCTCCGACCTGATCTGCTCTGGCTTCGGCACGATCCTCAAATACGACAATTCCTTCAATCCCTCATCCTTCAATGGTGAGGAACTTGAAGACTTCCTGGTTCTTCAACGTGACTTCGAGGCCGACGGCGGGCTGAAGTCCATCGAAGAATCTGAAGCGCTGGCTGTACGACGGCAAGCCGTTAGCGCCCTGACGGCTGTTTTTGATGAACTGGGCCTGTCTATGCCGGACCCCGCCATGCAACAATCCGTGGTCGTTGCTTCCGGCTCCGATGACACGGACAGCTACTCGCCTGGCGAAGTTACGGAAATCAGCGAAAAGATCCGTACAAAATTGATCACGGTTGTCGATGTGATCAATGCACTGGCAAAGCGTGGCTTCAAGGAGGAGGCGGATAACCTCCTGTTCCTGGTGAAGCTGCGCGTCTCCGGCGATTACCTGCAAACCTCAGCGGTTGTCCGTGACCTTCATATCCTCAGCGCCATAAATGATCCAAATGACTATTTGGGTCCGGGCACCGGTTATCGCCCAAGTGAAGAGCGTCGCAAGGAACTGGCGGCAATCCGCGAAGTTCTGGACCGCAAGGAAGTGTTGCGCGCCGAGGCGGCCTACAAAGCCGCAGAAGAAGGCCGCATCCGCTATCGCACCATGGGCGCCGCCGATCCTGGAGCCGAACCATCTGAAGTTGTTGTCGGCCTTTCGCCGGGATTTGGGAAGGACCTGTTCCGTACTCTCGCGGGCCATCCCCTCAGCGCGGTTGTCGCCGCTTTGCGGGAGGGCATTGAGGAAGCCGGAGGCCGTGCACGGTTTATCCGCTTCAATCACACAGCGGACACGTCCTTTCTCGGTCTCAGTGCTGCCGGCCTTGCAGGTTCAGGCGTCGGCATCGGCCTGCAGTCCAAAGGCACCGCAGTGATCCACCACAAAGACCGCCTGCCGCACAATAATCTCGAGCTGTTCTCCAATGCACCGATCACCACTCTTGCGCACTATCGCGCCTTTGGTTGCAACGCTGCAGCCTATGCAAAGGGCAACCTGCCGGAACCTGTCGTCGTTCCAACACGCGGTGAAGCCCTGGGTGCACGGTTCCACGCCCGGGCAGCCCTCATCTACGCTGTTGAAACCGCACTGACAGAAGATGGCGGCGTCCCCGAGGAACTCGAGATCACAAGTCTGGAGGCTGCAAAATGAGCAAGTCCGACCTGACGGCCGCTGATTACCCCCTGGCAGAGCGCCGGCCTGAACTGGTTCGAGGCGCCCGTGGCAAGGCTCTTGAAGACCTCACAATCGAGGCCATCGCCAGTGGTGATGTTGGCATGGAGGACCTCCGCATCACCCCCAATGCCTTGCGCCAACAAGCCGCCATCGCGCGCAGTGCTGGACGCGAAGCCCTTGCCAGGAACTTCGAAAAAGCCGCAGAACTGGCGGAAATCCCGCAAGAAGAAATCATGGCGTTCTACGAGCTTCTGCGACCCGGACGGGCGGCTGAAAAGCAGATACTTCTCGACGCCGCCATACGTTTGCGGGACACATTTAACGCACCGCTTGCAGCAGCCTTCTTTGAAGAGGCCGCAGACGTCTACGAGCGTCGCGGACTATTCAAATTCAGATACTGACGGAGATCGTGCTGACCTTTAGCGGTCAGACTTTCAGTTGCTGCGCCAGAGTGCCTTTTTGAATCTTCCGTGTCGGCGTCATCGGCATCTCATCAATGATTTCCAGCCGCTCGGGCCAGCGCATTTTCGCAACGCTGTTGTTATCCAGGTAACTTGTGACGTCGTCGAATGACAGTGACGCCTCAGGTGCAAGCGTCACAAACAGGCAGATGCGCTCGCCCAGCACATCGTCTGGCATCGGAACAATTGCCGCCAGCACGATAGCCGGGTGCGCCTGCAGAAGATTTTCAATGTCTGTTGGGTTAATCTTGATACCGCCCCGATTGATCACGTCCTTGACGCGGCCGGTAATCACGACATTTCCTTCCTTATCGACCGTGGCCAGATCGCCGGTTCGGAAAAATCCATCGTCCGTGAATGCCTTGGCATTGGCGTCCGGGTTGTTGAGATACCCGGGGAAAATGCAATAACCCTTGAGCTGCAGTTCGCCTTCCTCACCAACTGCCACTTCCGTATCGTCCTCCGGGCTGCAAATGCGGAAATCGATGCCAACGGTTTTTCGTCCCGTACTTGTGTGCCGCACTTCCGGCGCTTCATCGAGCGGCGTCTGCATGATTAATATGGTTTCGGTCATACCGAACAACTGACCCGAGCGGCCATTGGGCATGCGCCTTTCGAGGTCCGCTGCAACTTCCGGGGGGCAGACGGAACCGGCAATGATCACTTCCCTGATGGAGGAGATATCAACATCATCGAGCAGGCCGGCCTTAATCGATGCAGCAATATGCGCGGGAGCAGAGAACACAACTGTCGGTTTGCCGTTGATGAGCCGTTCCGTATAAAGCTCTGGCGTAAACAACGGCATCAAAACGTTGGTTGCACCCCAGCACAACGTCAGTGCACCGCAGGTCAGGCCAAACACATGTGTAAACGGCGGCGCCACCATGACCCGGTCATCAGCGCTCAGTTCAATGGTCGGCGGGTAAATGCGCAGGTTCGACACAAAGGTCTCGTGCGTGCGCAATACACCTTTCGGAGAAGCGGACGTACCTGATGTGAAGCACAGAATGCACGGGTCTGCAGCAACCGGCGGATCTTTGATCTCAGTGGCTTCCGCGCCGCCAATCAGCGTCTCGAAAGCATGATGGCCTGCCTCACCTTCCCCGCCAATAACAATGACATGCTCAAGCGAGGGCACCGGCCCTTTCAGGCCTTCCATTGTCGCGGGTGCGTTGTATTTGTCATCCCCGGCCGTGCAGATGACGGCGCGCGCCTTGCCGTGGTTCATCAGCGGCGCCATTTCCCCCGCTCTGTAAGGCATGTGCATGGTGCACATGACGCCGCCCATCATGGAAATGCCGAGAAAGGCAATCATAAAGTCCGGATGGTTGGGGTATTGGATGGCAACCACATCGCCGCGTGACAGGCCAAGTCCGAGTAGCGCGTTTGCGAACCTCAAGGATCGGTCGCGCCATTCCGCATAGGTCACTTCCCGGTCGGTAGAAACAATGGCTATTTTTTCGGGGGTCTCACGCGCCCACTTATCAAGATAGGTGACAAGCGTATCGTCATTCCAATAGCCGGCGGCGCGAAACTCGCTCGCCTGTGCTTCACTGTGCCTTGGAAAATCCACCATCTTGGTCATCGTTTTTCCCCTGTTAGTTTCGGTTTGACCGCTTTCAGCGCCGCCCCGGCAAATGACAGTTTTGCGATGTTCATGTTCTGCGGTATTTTAATACACCAAATATTTTTTGTTGGCGAATTGCAGTACCCGGCAAATACCGAGTGCCGCACCCAACCGATTCCGCCATCGTGGTCGCGGACTTCGCAAGGAGATCACAGTGCCTCCCACCCTCAAGGAACAAAGTGCGCCGGCCATGCGCGGCCGTCCAAAAGGCACCGGTGCGCAGCGCGTCTATGAGGGGGTGCGAGACGATATCCTGCACCTCCGGTTGCCACCGGGATCCAGCGTTGAAGAGGCAACGTTGGAGAAACGCTACGGCGTGTCGCGCACGCCCATTCGCGAAGCCCTGATCCGACTGGCGTCTGACGGCCTGATCAACCTTCTTCCCAACCGGGGCGCTGTTGTCACCGCAATCGACTTCTCTGAAGTACCGCAGTTTTTTGAGATCATGGATGTTTGTCAGCGGATGGTTCTGCGTCTTGCAGCTTTGCGGCGAAGCACAGAACAGATTGCTCAACTGAGCCAGTTGAACACGGACTTTGCCACCGCCGCGTCGCGTCACGATCTGGTCGCCATGAGCGAAACCAACCGGGATTTTCATTTCGTTACCGGTGAGGCGTGTGGAAACAAATATGTGAGCGCGCTCTATATAGAACTGCTCGGCGTCGGCTTGCGGCTGGCCCATTCCGCCTTCGGCACAGCGTTTGCCGAAAGCGAGGTCGACGAAGCATATATTTCGACCGTGATCGAGCAGCACA
>JAJFHB010000198.1 GCA_021775795.1 Hyphomicrobiales bacterium
TGCCGCGGACGACCACGCCGGAGCCGGGCAGCTTTTTGCCCAGGCCCTGGGCCGCAACCGCGAACATATCGGTGCCATCGCAGGTCTAGTGAAATGCCAGATTGCCCTCGGTGATCTGGAAGGCGCTGCGGAGGCTCTGGCCCTGACACCGGAGGAGAAAGAAAATGACCCGGAAATCGTCAGCGCCCGGACGGCTCTCGAACTGGCGGCAGCACCGGCAGACGACGGTGAGATCAAACGCCTGTCAGCAGCGGTCGAAGCCAATGGCGGCGACCACCAGGCACGCATTGATCTGGCACTGGCGTTGAACGCTGCAGGAAACCGGGAGGATGCTCTCGATCAGCTCATTGCCAGCATTCGGCTTGACCGGGAGTGGAATGAAGAAGCCGCCCGCAAACAGATGCTGCAGTTCTTTGAAGCCTGGGGTTTCGCAGATCCCCTTTCCGTGTCCGGCCGTCGGCAGCTTTCAACTCTTCTGTTTTCCTGACGTAAGTGGTACCGCAAGAACGATGACGCTCACCGGCATCTACCGAAGTGTTGCAGACCTTCCAGAACAGATTGCTGTATTTCCTCTCGGCGGGGCTTTGTTGTTGCCGAGAGGACAGTTGCCGCTCAACATTTTTGAAACGCGATATCTGGCCATGATCAATGCCGCCATTTCCGGTGAACGGATCATTGGCATGGTGCAGCCCAGTTCCGATGCCGCCCTTGCAGCAGAATCAGATGCGCAGGCAAAGCCGGAGATCTACGACATCGGATGCGCTGGACGTATTACCTCCTTCAGCGAAACCGGCGATGGCCGTATGCTGATTACCCTGACCGGCATCTGCCGGTTCCGGATAGTCGAGGAGCTCACGACAATTACACCCTATCGGCTGTGCCAGATCGATTGCGATGAGTTTAATGAGGATCTGACCGCGGGGAAGGATGAAGCCCTGGTTGACAGAGACCGTCTGATCAGCGTTTTCAAACGCTATCTGGATGCTCACGAAATGCAGGCGGACTGGGAATCTGTAAACCGGTCGTCCAATGAAACACTGGTCAACACGCTGTCCATGATCTCACCATATCCGCCTCAGGAAAAGCAGGCGTTGCTCGAAGCCCGTGATCTTGTCCATCGCGCGGACATCCTCATCGCCCTTACAGAAATGGCGCTCTCCAGCGCCGATGATGACGCCGAAACCAGGTTGCAGTGAGCAATCGCACAAGGAGACACCGGTGAACGACGAAACAGCCAGCCCGCAATCCCCATCTGATGCCACAGCATCAGCACATGGAGAGGTTGATCCGCGGCTCCTCGAAATTCTTGTTTGTCCCCTGACCAAAGGGACACTCGAGTATGACCGCAACGCGCAGGAGTTGATTTCGCGCAAGGCCCGTCTTGCCTACCCGATCCGCGACGGCATACCGATAATGCTGCCCGAGGAAGCTCGCGAACTTGGTGACGAGGATGTCTGAAAACAGCCCCTGGCCAAAGGAACTTCGCCTGCGTGGTGAGGGCTCGACCTTGCTGATCAGCTTTGAAGGTGGAGAAAGTTTCGAGTTGCCTGCTGAGTATCTACGCGTCGAAAGCCCCAGTGCGGAGGTGAAGGGCCACGGCCCCGGACAGGAAGTAACCGTCCCCGGCAAGCGCCAGGTCCGCATATTTTCTCTCGAGCAAGTGGGCAACTACGCAGTCAAGATCACCTATTCAGACGGTCATGCAACCGGGCTTTATGCGTGGGATTATCTGCATAAACTCGGCAGTGATTATGAAGAAATCTGGAACGCCTATCTTGGAGATCTCGAAGCCAAGGGCCTCAGCCGGGATTGAGCTGTTGTGGTTACGCATCCCGCATGATCGCCGGCAGCGGTGTGTTGTGGCCGACTGCCTGATCGATAAAGAAGCTCTTCAGCGGCCCTATGCGATCAACTGCGCTCATGCCCAGATCCCGCAAGGCCCGAAGCATTGGATTATCATTTGAAAACAGACGATTGAGACCGTCGGTGGCCGCTGCCACCATCAGGGCATCGAAACGTCGGCCGCGTTCGTAGGGATCGAGTGCTGCGGGTCCGCCAAAATCCAGACCAAGGCGCGCCGCCTCCGCCACGGCCTCAGTCAGGACCGCAACATCACGCAGGCCAAGATTGAAGCCAAGACCAGCGATCGGGTGAACCGCGTGAGCTGCATCACCCACGAGCGCAAGCCGCTCACTGACGTATGTTCGGGCCAGGCTCACTGCCAATGGGAATGACATGCGGGGTCCATCGACACTTGTACGGCCAAGATGTGATCCAAAGCGAAGATCCATCGCTGTCTTGAAATCCGCATCACTGCCGTTCACCAGCTCAATCGCTTTGTCCGCCTCTTCAGTCCACACCAGAGAAACCCGGTTGCCTGTAAGCGGCAGGATTGCAAACGGTCCGGCCGGCAGGAAGTGTTCCTCTGCGCAGCCATTGTGCGGGCGCTCGTGGCTAATCGTTGCGACAATGCCATGCTGGCCATAGTCCCAGCCCACAGTCTCAATGCCGGCCATGCTTCGAAGGCGCGAATGCTTGCCATCGGCAGCAACCAGCAACTTGGTCGACACTTCCGATCCATCATCCAGAACCAGATGCGTCTCTCCGGGTTCGCTTTCATAGCGCTCGATGGAGTGGCCGTATTTTTGAACGATACTCGAATGCCTGCCGACCGCCTTATAGAGGACAGGCTTCAGATTGGAATTCTCAAGCATGTGTGCCGGAGGTCCGGTGCCGTCTGCATTATCGCCGAAATGCAGCAATGCCGGGCGGAGCTTGTCGCCAAGGTGTGTGTCAGTAACCTTGATTTCAGACATAGGCTGAGTGGCGGACTTGAGCTCTGCCCACAGCCCCAGCGCCTTCAACATGTTGCGTGACGTCGATGTTATGGCAAAAGCACGAGCATCATGTCTTGCGCTCAGGCCGCCTGCCGGATCCTTTCGATCGAGCAGCAGGATCTTGAAATCAAGCGGCGCGTAGGCAACTGCAAAAGTTAACGCCAGTGCCTGGCCAACAAAGCCGGCGCCGGAAATAACAATATCTGCATGCTCGCGCTGCGCCACAACCGCTGCCCTTTGTTCGTGAGCTCATTTGCCCGTGCCAGACCAAAGATACACCGAGCTTACACGGCTCTGGATGTGGCACCGGGCCCCAGGCTCAAATGCGGGTTCACCAGTGTCACGAAAGCGGTTACGGTCACCGGCACCAACGGCAATCTGGAACTTTCTCTCATGAACGCGGCAACAAAAACCCTGCTGGCAACACTCGACCTTGAGCCTTTGGAGCAAAATCTTTTCCGCGGCAACAGCCCGCAGGTTGGATGGCAGCGCGTTTTTGGAGGCCAGGTTATCGGCCAGGCTCTGGTGGCAGCCCAACGCACCGTGGAAGAGGGTTCAACGGCCCATTCCCTGCACGGCTACTTCATGCGGCCGGGTGATCCGAAGGTACCGATTATCTATGAGGTTGAGCGCAACCGCGATGGCCGCAGCTTCACGACCCGCCAGGTGGTTGCCATTCAGCACGGCAAGCAGATTTTCACGATGGCCGCCTCCTTTCACAATCATGAAGAAGGTCTGGAACACCAAAGCTCCATGCCTGATGTTCCGCAGCCTGAAAATCTGCCGACGGAACAGGAGCTTATTGCTGAATTGCCGGACACCATTCCTGCTCACATCCGGAATTACTTCGAGCGGGAACGGCCCATAGAGCTTCGGCGGGTTGAAACACGCCGTTATGATCATCAAAAATCGCAAGACCCCATCCAGAACGTCTGGATCAGGGCATCAGAAAAATTACCCGACGATACAGCACTGCATCAGTGCATCCTTGCCTATGCTTCGGACATTACTCTCCTCGACACCGCCCTTGTGGCACAGGGCCGTTCCGTCTTTGATACGGACATCATGCTGGCAAGCCTGGACCACGCACTTTGGTTCCATCGGCCTTTCCGTGCCGATGAATGGCTCTTGTATTCACAAGACAGTCCTTCCCTGTCGGGGTCCCGTGGTTTCACTCGCGGCGGCGTATACACCAAAGACGGTGTTCTCGTTGCATCTGTTGTCCAGGAAGGGCTCATACGCCTGAAAACCAGTGCCTGAACGTACTTTCAGAAATATGACTAAATAATAGGCAAACATATATTGCTGATTAAATAGTGTGCAAATACAAACTGCACCACTATCTCTCTCTCCATAATTCTTATTGATTTCAAATACTTACTGCACTGCACTATCTGGCACGCATCTTGTAATGCAGTGCACAGCCATGCATGAGCATCAGCTGTGCCTTCTCACGGGGTACCGCTGCGCAACAGGCTGGAGTCAAAAAGTAAGAAGGGGTGTCACAGGAAATGAAAATGCTCACCGCAATCATCAAGCCTCACAAGCTAGATGCCGTCGATGAGGCGTTGGCCAAGCTTGGCATAAGCGGAATCACAATTTCGGAAGTCATGGGCCATGGCCGTCAGAAAGGCCACACGGAAATCTACCGTGGCGCAGAATATCAGGTCTCTTACATACCGAAAACAAAGATCGAAGTGGTCGTTTCTGACGATCTTGCCGACAAGGCGTCGGACGCCATCATTGATGCTGCCCGTACCGGCAACATCGGCGATGGCATGATTTTTGTTGGGGAAATCGGCGAAGCCGTACGCGTACGCACCGGCGAAACCGGCGCTATAGCACTGTAAAACAGGGGTTGAGAAGATGAGAAAATTACGACTAATCACAGCGCTTCTGATCGCGTCATCAGTTTGCCTTGCAGCACCGGCGGCGCTCGCTCAGGACGGCGACACTGCCGTTACAACTCAAGAACTGCAGTTTGTGTTCAACACGCTCTTGTTCCTGCTAGGCGGGTTTCTGGTGATGTGGATGGCCGCCGGCTTTGCAATGCTTGAATCCGGCATGGTTCGTTCGAAAAATGTCGCCACCATCTGTGCCAAAAACATTGGCCTCTATTCCATAGCTGGACTGATGTTCTGGCTGTTTGGTTACAATCTCATGTATGGCGTGGATGCCGGGGGCTGGATCGGGTCATTTACCTGGTACGAACATCCAACTCACGAAGCCGAAACGGGCAGCTATGCAGGCACATCTGATTGGTTTTTCCAGATGGTCTTTTGCGCAACGGCTGCATCGATTGTTTCAGGCACCCTTGCCGAACGGATAAAGCTTTGGCCGTTCCTCGCCTTTTGCGTCGTTCTTACGGGCATCATCTATCCCATACAGGGGGCCTGGACATGGGGCGGCGGCTGGCTCAAGGAAGCCGGGTTTTCAGATTTCGCCGGCTCGACGATCGTCCATTCCGTGGGCGGGTGGGCCGCACTTGTCGGCGCCCTTATTCTGGGGGCACGCATCGGCAAGTATGACAGCAAAGGCGGCATTCATCCCATGCCGGGTTCCAGCATGCCCCTGGCAACACTTGGAACATTCATCCTTTGGCTTGGCTGGTTTGGTTTCAATGGCGGCTCTCAGCTTGCTCTGGGCACCATCAATGATGCCTCCGATGTCGCGCGTATTTTTGCAAATACAAACACCGCCGCCGCAGCCGGGGTCGTCGCTGCCATGGTTTTGACCCAGATACTCTACAAAAAGGTCGATCTGACCATGGCCCTGAACGGTGCGCTCGCCGGTCTCGTATCGATCACAGCCGAGCCACTAACACCGACAATGCCAATGGCTGCCCTTATCGGTGTTATCGGTGGTGTTCTTGTCGTCGTCACGGTTCCCCTGCTGGACAAACTGAAAATCGATGACGTTGTTGGTGCCATACCTGTACACCTCGTGTGCGGTATCTGGGGTACGCTTGCCGTACCACTCACAAATGACAGCACAAACTTCGGAAGCCAGATCATCGGTATTCTTGCAATCGGGGTTTTCGTATCAGCCGTCAGCGCCGTTCTCTGGTTCATTTTAAAGGGAACCGTGGGCTTGCGCGTCAGCGAGGAAGATGAACGTGGCGGCCTGGATATCGCCGAGCTTGGGCTGGAAGCCTATCCCGAGTTCGGCCCGGTAACCTCGCCAAGCACCGCCTGACCCTCGAAACAGTACAAACAATCGTCCTGAAGCCGTCCGGAGTGTAACTGCTCCGGGCAGCTTTTCATTGATGGTCTGCGTACTTCCGATTACGCGTAATCGTTAATCATGTTTAACCAGACCTTAACCGCAGCTCGGGCACATTTGAGGCCAATTTGAATAGCGCATCCAGTGGCCATCAAAACGGTGGCCGGCCTGGGGCGCCTGTGGCGTGCCAATGAAGCAAATGTTTGCAACACGGTTCGACGTTCTGCCGCCTTCGCCTTTCCCGAGGCTGGCGCAGCTCCTGGCGCCCATCGAGCCGGAAGCTGAACCAATTGACCTGGGCATCGGAGAACCAAAACATGCACCTCCGGCATTCCTCAAGGAAACGTTGCAGAACCATTTCTTCGAGTTCAATCGCTATCCGCCTGCGGCCGGCCAGCCAGAATTGCGTCAAGCCATTGCGAAATGGGCGGAGCGTCGCTATGGCGCTGGGGATATCGTAGATCCGGACCGTCACATCATTCCCCTGTGCGGCAGCCGTGAAGGCCTCTTTAACATTGCGCTTTTGTGCATTCCCGAACCAACCGACGGTTTGCGATCCGCGGTATTGATGCCCAATCCCTTCTACCAATGTTATGGCGTGGGTGCCGTTGCGGCCGGGGCTGAACCGGTCTATCTCGCAACGCCACGTCAGCAAGGTTTCCTTCCAGACGTACAGGGGCTTGATGAGGATCTTCTCGCGCGCACGGCAATGCTTTACTTCTGTTCGCCCGCAAATCCGCAAGGTGCCGTTGCGCCTATCGAGACCCTGAAAGAAGTCATCCTGCTGGCCCGGGAGCACAATTTCGTAGTGCTCTTTGACGAGTGTTACTCAGAGATTTTCTTGTCGGCACCGCCCCCAGGTGCCCTGGACGCTGTGCGCGAGCTTGGCGGTGAGCTCGACAATGTCCTGATTTTTAACTCCCTCTCCAAACGCTCAAATCTTGCAGGCTTGCGCTCAGGTTTCTGCATCGGTGATGCGGATATCATCGCCTCGTTTCTCAAGTTCAGAAATCTTGTGGCACCTCAAATGCCCCTGCCGCTTCAGGCGGTTTCTGCCGCTGCCTGGAATGATGAGGCCCACGTCGTGGAAAACCGTAAGCTTTATCAGGAAAAAATTAAGGCGGCAGCGGAGATAATGGGTGAACAGTTCGGATTCTATGCACCGGAGGGTGGATTTTTTCTGTGGCTTGATATGAGTGCCTACGGCGGCGGCGAGACAGCGGCCAAGCGCCTTTGGAAAAAAGCGGGCTTACGCGTCGTTCCAGGGGAATACCTCGCCCGTGACCCGGGCACCGGTCGAAATGAAAATGCGGATTTTGTGCGCGTCGCTCTCGTGCATGAAAAGGACCTTACAATTACTGCTCTTTCCCGCATGAAGCAGACAATGGACGAACAGGTGAACTGAGGAACGCGAGAAAATGGCAAGATCGCGACCAGCAAAAGCTGAAGACTCCGCAATCCCAGTGGGATTGAAGCGTTTCGTTTCGAATCGCATGCGTGAGCTTATTGGCCTGGCGATTTTGGCGGTGACCATCGGCATCGCGCTATCGCTCGCATCCTGGCAGGTGGATGATCCAAGTTTCAACTATGCGATCGACCGGGATCCGGAGAATCTTCTCGGCTACCCGGGCGCTGTTGTTGCAGATCTTCTTATGCAGTTCCTCGGGTTGGGTGTGATCGGGGTTATCATTCCGCTGCTCGCCTGGGGAACCAAATGGCTGGGACACGGGGAGATCGGAAAACCCCTGAAACGGAGCATTGCCATATTTTTTGGCAGCGTCACCCTGGCTGGCTTCATGTCAGTCCTGAGTGCGCCGGATGCCTGGCCGCTGCCAACCGGTTTGGGCGGCGCCGCAGGCGATTTGCTGGCGCGTCCAATGCTTTCTGTATTCGCTCTTTTTGCCGGCGACACGATTGCAGCTTTCGCCACCGGCATCCTTTTTCTGTCCATCTCCACAATAATCATTCTGTTTGCCTGCGCTTTCACCACAGCAGAGCTGGTTATGTCAGCCAGACTGTTTGGCGAGCGTTTTGCTGAATCCACCGCTCGTTTCATTGGTCGGATTTCTCACCTTGTTCTGGCGATAGTCTGGCTCTTCCGGCGCCTGTTCGGATTTACCCTTCAACGCCGCTCAGAGCCTGATGTGGTGGCAAATGACGTTGACCGCGATGTGGAAGTACGCAGGTCCAGCCGCGGCGAGCCGAAGCGCTCACGTCTGGGACATGCCCTGTCTTCTCTCGTGAGTTTTGAGGATGAAGAGCCCGTTGCGCCGACGTCTCAACGCATTGAACCGAGTTTCAATGGCTCACCGGCCCCACGTCTCGATCTTGACGACGACTTCGACGGTGAGGACTTTGACAGCTTCGATGAAGAACCCGAACCCGGACCCGCGTCTCAAAGAATTACCCGCAGCCGTGAGAGCGTGAAACCATCCGCGGCACCAAAATCCCGCAACGCGCCGGCGAAGGGCCGCGATTTTGCCCTTCCACCGCTCGCTCTGCTCTCAAAGCCCGGCCGCCAGAATGCCGGCAGCGAACTGTCTGATGAGGCACTGGAAGAAAACGC
>JAJFHB010000199.1 GCA_021775795.1 Hyphomicrobiales bacterium
CGGGAATGTCCAGTTTTGCTCCGATTTCGGAGATTGGTTTCATCGTTGCTTCGCGGGCAATTTCGATGTCGCTCTTGACCATGGAATGAAGCCTTCTGTTCTCGTGTCTCAACCTGCGAACTGACGATATCGCCAGCCCCTGAATTCCTTATGTGTCCCCGCACTTAACCGAGACGGGCCCCTTCTGCCAAGCCAGACTCGCCGATAAATTCGACAGCAGCGACTTTTTGGCCTCCTTTTGGGCGAACGCGCTTGATATTTACGGCACCACTGCCCGCTGCCACCGTGAAACTGTCGCCGTTCACGGCCGTTACAGTGCCGGGCTCGCCCTCGGGACCATCCGCCAATGAGCTGTCAAATACCTGCAGTTCAGCGCCATTATGAAGGGTCCAGGCGCCAGGCTGGGGGTTAGTGCCGCGAATAAGGTTGTAAACATCGGATGCGGATTTCGACCAATCGATCTCGGCGTCTGACTTCTTGCACCAGCTTTCGTAAGTGGCCTTGCTTTCGTCCTGCTGACTGCGCGGCGGGCTTCCATTGCGGAAGGCCTCGATCACGTCGAGGACGGAATCCACACCGGCGGGAAATATCTTCTTGAAGTAAACATCTCCCAATGTTTCGTCCGGGCCAATCTCGGCCTCGCGCTGCAGAAGAATTTCCCCCTCATCCAGACCATCAGTCGGATAAAACCAACTGAAACCCGTCTTCGTGGACCCCCAGATAATGGGCCAGTTTATTGAACTGGGGCCGCGGTGCAGCGGCAACAGTGATGGGTGAAAGCAGATGGAGCCCAGCTTTGGTGTGTCCCGGGCAGCTTCAGGGATGAAGACAATGACATAGGCCATGATCATGAGATCGGCATCGAGCGCCCGCATCTCCTCCAGCACCGCCTCATCCTTGTAACTTGCCGGCTGATACAGCGGCAGCCCATGCTCGAGCGCTGCTTCCTTCACCGGGTCAACCGGCCGACCCTCTTTGTCGGGCGCCGTGTACACAGCCACAACTTCGTCGTTTCCAGCTTCCAGAATTTTTTCAAGCGCTGCTTTTCCAAACGCCTGTTGACCGTTGACGATGAGCCGCATGATCCCCTCCTCTGATCCGGTCGAGGCGTGTTCCGCCCCGATCCTGTTATGCAGATTACTCTGCGGCTTCCGCTTTGATTTCACCGACAGCGCCTGAGGCGATGATCCGCTCCAGGCTTTCACCTGTATAGCCCAGCACATCGCTGAGAACCTCAACCGTGTGTTCGCCAAGCAGTGGTGATCGTGTCACTTCGACCTCACTGTCAGAGAGCTTCACGGGACAGCCAACCGTGAGATACTTGCCACGCTCCGGATGGTCGACTTCCACAATGGTTCCGGTTTCGCGGAGGCTTGGTTCTTCCGCCAGTTCTTTCATGGAAAGAATTGGGCCGCAGGGAATATCCAGCGGATTGCAGATGTCCATCACTTCGAATTTGGTCTTGGTCTTAGTCCAAGCTTCAATCGTGTCGAATATGTGCGCGATCTTGTCCAGGCGGGCTGGAGGCTTTGCATAGTCCGGGTCTTCTTTCCACTCCGGCTTGCCGATGACATCACACACCGAGCCCCAGACCGCTGCCTGGGTGATGAAATACACATATGCGTTGGGGTCGGTTTCCCAGCCTTTGCATTTCACGATCCAACCCGGCTGACCGCCGCCGCTGTCATTGCCGGCACGCGGTGTTGCTTCGCCAAACGGAATACCCTGGCCGGCCTGGCTGTACTCGTTGAGTGGTCCATGTTCGAGGCGCTGCTGATCGCGGAGCTTGACGCGGCAGAGATTGAGAACTCCGTCCTGCATGGCGGCCAGCACTTTCTGGCCACGACCTGTTTGTTCGCGTTGATAGAGCGCCGTGACAATTCCCAACGCCAGATGCACACCGGTACCACTGTCACCGATCTGGGCGCCGGTGACGGTCGGCGGGCCATCAAGAAATCCGGTCGTTGATGCAGAACCACCGGTGCACTGAGCGACATTTTCATAGACCTTGCAGTCCTCGTAAGGACCAGGGCCAAAGCCCTTCACCGAAGCCATGATCATGCGTGGATTGAGTTCCTGGATGCGATCCCAGCCAAAGCCCATACGATCGAGAGCGCCGGGGGCAAAATTCTCAACCAGTATATCGCATTCCTTTACCAGCCGCTCGAGGACTTCCTTGCCGGTTTCGTCCTTGGTGTTGAGGGTGATCGAGCGCTTGTTGTGATTGAGCATGGTGAAGTAGAGCGAATCCACATCCGGGATGTCGCGCAATTGACCACGGGTTGCATCGCCAACACCGGGGCGCTCCACCTTGATCACGTCCGCCCCGAACCAGGCCAACAACTGGGTGCATGTGGGGCCTGACTGCACGTGAGTGAAGTCGAGGATCTTTACGCCTTCTAGAGCTTTCATTGAGCGCTCCTGTTCATTTGGAGTTTATCTGTCGATCAGGGTTATTTCTTGGAAACAACACTTTGTGGATTGAGATTTCCGATGCGTCCGCTTTCCGTGCCTGCGTTTTCGTCAATCACTGCATTGACGAGGGTCGGCCTGCCGCTAGCCATGGCTTCGGTCACCGCACGGGTCAAATCATCGGGAGTTGTGGCATAGACGCCAACGCCGCCAAAGGCTTCCATCATCTTGTCATAGCGGGAATCTTTGACGAACACGGTGGTTGCAACATCCGGCCCACCGGTCGGGTTTACGTCAGTGCCGCGATAGATACCGTTGTTGTTAAAGACGACCACGCAAACCGGGAGGTTGTACCGGCAGATGGTTTCGATCTCCATGCCGGAGAACCCAAAAGCACTGTCGCCTTCAACCGCCAACACCGGTTTTCCGGTTTCAACAGCTGCTGCGATGGCATAGCCCATACCAATGCCCATAACACCCCAGGTGCCAACATCCAGGCGATTGCGCGGTTGATACATGTCGATGATGCTGCG
>JAJFHB010000200.1 GCA_021775795.1 Hyphomicrobiales bacterium
CGAACAATTTGGCTACAGCCGCCTCGAAGGCACGCACGGCCTCGCCGTTCATCAGGGCAAGCGGTCGGTTGGAAAGGACTTCAACTACAGCGTCAATCTCTTCCTGACCATAGACGGCCTTTGCCGTATATATCTTGTGATCACTATTATCCGGCACGTGACCAGACTCCTACCCTACCTGGTTTTTCCGGCTCATCCTCGCCACAGGGTGTTCCCTTCGGTCAATAATGTTTGAGCAACAACTGAAAACCAATGAGCAATTGCTTTAGAGCAAGCAGAGATCAAAGCCCATGCAATCATATGGTGAGGGTTAAAAGTGAAAAGCACCTTTCCGTTGTGGAGGCGCGGCCGCTATCCGATTAGACCTAAGACCAGACCTTGTACTCCCGTCGGACTTAAGGCGTCGGGTCAGCCTGTGCTGAGCTCCAGTCGGGCGCAAATGAGATTACCTTCACGTCGTCGCCCAGGTTGGGGTTGAACGCGCGGTTGTGCCAGTAGGTGGCGTCATATAGCGGGTCATCCGTTGCCACATCTTCAAGCCTACAAAGCATGCGGTAAAACTGGTTAAACTGGGCAAACTCCAGAATGCACTCACCTTTGTCGAGCAGAGCCGCCGCCGTTTCCGAACCTGCAGAAAAACTCGCCGTCATTACGTCTGAGAACGACCGGGCGCTTTGGTAGTGAGTGCCCTGCAGGTACTCGATGACCTTGTCATAGACTTCCCGCGGGTCATGAGAGCGGCGGGTCTGGTGACGAAAGAAGTATGTGCTTTCCCCGGTGTCTTTCGGCAGAAGAAGCATGATGATTCCGGGTGAAATCTCCTCGCCTCCCGATTGTATGGCGCGGGCGCGCATTCCTTGGGATGGGCGCCCGCCATCCTTACGCATGGCCATCTGACGGAGGCGGCACTGCCAACCTACAAAATGCGATTTTAGCCGTTCGGGCGTAGCGTCATCCACACTCATCTATCAGGCCACTTCCGCCCCAAACTGGGCAGCGGTCTCTACCAGGGTTTCCCACAAGGACAGAGCAAATCCGCGCGGCATGAAGAGCTCGTAACCGACCTCTGACCGCCACAACGTGAGGCCCACGTGATGCAGCGCTGTTGAACCAACGCTGCCCACCGGGAACGCTTCTTCGCGCAGATCAAACGGCAGCAGGCGGTTGAGAAACGCCTTGGCCTGCGGGCCGGAAACACGGACATGGGTGCGTGAGTGCGACAGATCGAGGGTAGCCCCTTCTTTCGGCTTCAATGCCGGTGCTTCGACACCGAACAGCCACCATTTCAAAGGCTCAATACGCAGCAACGCCCCTTTTTCGCGTTCCAGCGCCTGGCAGGGGCCAGGTGCTGCCCGCGCGCCAATGGCGCGCGCTGCCTTGTTTCCCACCGGTTTCAGGGTTTCCGGCCAAGCTGCTACCTGGTGCAATGTGAGATCGCGTACCTCCGTGAGCGTGACGCCCACATCTCCGCTTTCACCAAAACGGCCAACTTCATAATGCCCGGCCAGGGCTGATAGGCGCTCAACCATGCATCCTCTCCCCACTCGGATCGACCATGTGCGGTGATACAATTTCAACTTCGATGTTACCCTTGCGTACCGGATCGGCGGCTATCACCGTTTGGCCGCTCCAGGCTTCATAGCCACCTGACAGGAAACCAAGTCCGATCCAGTGCCCAAGTTCAGGTGAATGGGTCACCGCTGTAATCCACCCCTCACCCAGCCCCTCGACCTTGCCGGCAGCGCACAGGAGAGAACCTGCGTTGAACGTCTCACTACGGTTCTTTGGATAAATGCCGACCAGCCGCGGCCGGTCTTCACGTTCAAGTTCGGGACGGTTGCGAAGAGCACTTCCGATAAAGCTCTTTTTTGGCGAAGCCATCTTGCCAAGGCCCGCATCGTCGATGGTGACACGGCCGTCTAGTTCGGCACCGGTCACATGGCCCTTTTCGATACGCAACGCACCCAGGGCTTCTGTTCCGTAGAGACAACCGTCTGACTTTTGGGCTTCGCGCCAAAGCATGTCCATGAGCGCATTTGCATAATCGGAGGGAACGTAAGCTTCAAAGGCCATTTCGCCGGAAAAACTGATGCGGGCAATGCGGCAGGGAATGCCGCCCTTCAGCTCAGTCTCGATGACCCCCATGAAGGGAAAGGCGTCACTGGCCATCACCTTGGCGTCGCTTACGCACGCCTCCAGCACCTCACGTGACTTCGGCCCTGCAACCGCACAGCCAGCCCATTGTTCCGAAACGGAGGTGACATGAACCTTCAGATCACGCCAACGGGTTTGCAAGAGCTCTTCAAGCCAAACCATGACCTTGGCCGCGTGGGCCGTCGTGGTGGTCATGAAGTAGTCCGCCTCCGACAGGCGCCAGGTGGTGCCGTCATCCATGACTATGCCATCGTCGCGCAGCATGATGCCATAACGCGCCTTGCCGATCGGCAGTTTGGCAAAGGGATTGGTGTAGATGCGGTTCAGGAACTCGGTTGCATCCGGTCCCTGTATGGCGATCTTGCCGAGAGACGTCACATCGCACAATCCAACCGTCTTGCGCACAGTCTCGGTCTCGCGAATGTAGGCTTCAGTGATGGTCTCGCCGGCGCGGGCAAAGTACCAGGGACGCTGCCACAGTCCCGCTTCCATCATGGTTCCGCCCACTTGCAGATTCCAGTCATGCATGGGCGTGCGCCGCAGTGGTCGGAAGTGACTGCCGACACTACGGCCAGATAGTGCACCAATGCTGATTGATGTGTATGGCGGCCTGAAAGTTGTGGTGCCGACTTCGGGAATGGACTTGCCAAGAGCGTCCGCCATCAATGCCATGCCGATGATGTTACCCATCTTGCCCTGGTCAGTGGACATGCCAAGCGTCGTATAGCGCTTCAGATGCTCGACCGAGACGAAACCTTCCTGATGTGCAAGCCGCACGTCAGCAGCAGTGACGTCATTTTGCAGATCGACAAAGCTTTTGAGTTTTCTGCGCGGAACTTTCACTTCGTAGAGCGGCTTGATGGGGTTGTCCCAGCCGCCAACTGATGGCTGTTTAAATCCTGGCGCCGATTTTCCAAGCGCTTCAGCAGCACTGGCGCCCGATGCCTGGCCTGATGTAATGCAATCGTCCGTTTTCCAGTGGCCCGCCGCAGACCCTGCAAGGCTGAGAGGTTCTGAAATTTCGCCTGGCACAAAGCAGGCGTTTTCCGCATTCCATACCGGCCTCACACCACGATGGGACATGAGGTTGACCACCGGTGACCAGCCACCGGAAACCAGCACCAGATCACAGGCCTCCGATCCGTTTGCCGCCCAACGATCCCCGTCGGCAACGGCAAGATCGAGGCTGTAAACCCCCTTGCGCCCTATGGCTTTCAATGGCGCCATGCCAGATCGGTAATTCACACCGGCATCCACCGCATGCTTTACCAGCGCCGCGGGCACTGCTGACCGTGCATCTAGCAATGTAACTGCAGCACCTGCGTGGGCCAGTTCGGCGGCCGTTTGATAGGTTGAATCATTGTTTGTCGCCGCAACGATTTTCTCACCCGGCAAAACACCAAAACGGTTCAGGTAGGTGCGCGCAGCGTGAGCTGTCATAACCCCCGGGCGATCATTATCGCCGAATGCAACGTGGCGCTCGATCGCGCCTGCGGCAACGATGGTGTAGCGGGCGCGCACAGTCCAGAAGCGCTGGCGGGGTGTATGCTGTGAGGGCGACGCCATATGATCTGTGACGCGTTCCAGCAAACCGGCTACGGAGTAATCATAAAGTCCGAAAGCCGTTGTACGGTTCATGATCCGAACGCCTGCCGAGGTCAGGGCAGAAAGCGTTGCAAGCCGTGTTTCTTCCGCGTCCCGATCACTTAGATAAGATCCACCGAGTTCGCTGTCCTGCTCAACAAGCAGGACATCAAGGCCTGCTTCCGCCGCCGTCAGTGCTGCCGCCATGCCGGCGGGCCCGGAACCCACGACAAGAACGTCGCAATGATCGTGGCCGTGTTCATACTTATCGGGATCAGGCTCACGGGATGCCTCGCCCATTCCGGCTGCCCGACGGATGAGCTTTTCATACTGCATCCATATGCCGGTGCCCTTGCCCCATTCAAACGGCGGAATCCCCATAAAGGTCTTGTAGTAGAATCCAGCTGAGAAAAAGCGGCTCATCAGGTTGTTGACCTCAAGCAGATCAAACCTGACGTTGGGTCTGGCATTCTGGCCGCTGGCAACCAGGCCCTCATAGAGTTCCTGGCTTGTCGCCCGCACATTCGGGTCGCGCCGGGCGCCAGCACCTATGGTGACAAGTGCACCGGATTCTTCAACGCCCGCAGACATGATGCCGCGTGGCCGGTGATACTTGAAGCTGCGACCAATAATGCGCTCGTTGCCCGCCATGAGCGCAGAAGCCAATGTGTCACCGGCATAACCGGACATCGTCCGACCATCCCAGGTAAACTTGACAGGTTTCGAGCGGTCTATATGCCCGCCGGAGGAAAGACGCCGCGCTGTCATTCTTCATCCTCCAGAGCTGACGCCGTGCCTTCATGGGCCGGCCGAACGCTCTTGATTTCATGGGTCATGGTATCGCGCTCCACTACCAGCCACATGCGGCAACCGCTGACATGGTGCCAGGTTTCCGTCTGCATGCCGCGGATGTTTTCACGCTGAAAAACCGCCTTTAGCCATTCTTCCGCCGGGGCATCAAGGGCTGGATATTCTATCGAGCCGTCGCCACCATAGGTGAACTCTGAATGGTCACGCTCACCGCAGAAAGGACAGGGAATTCTGATCATCTTTTCTGTCTCCCCTAACCGTGCAGCTTTGGATCAGGGCCGGCGCCACGTTCGTCTACGTTAACGCCACGCTCAAATCGCTTGAGATCAA
>JAJFHB010000003.1 GCA_021775795.1 Hyphomicrobiales bacterium
GACCCAATGTTCGATGAATAGGTGAAGACCTCAGGCACGGTCAGCACACGTCGTTGCGCGTGAAAGTCATCAATACGAAAGCCACCGGCACGAATGGCATGGGTGGCATCGTAACTGCCCTGCAAGGTAGTGACGCCTGCATCAAGCGCCATGGCAAAAGTCACGGTTTTGAAAACTGAACCCATTTCGAACACACCGGCAGTAATGCGGTTGTTGGTGGTTTCATCGATCGATGTGCTCGGATCGTTGGGGTTGAAATCTGGCAGAGAGGCCAACGCCACAACTTCACCGCTGTGCACATCAAGGATGATCCCCGCAGCCCCGATTGCCTGGAAGCGCTCCATGGACGATTCGAGCTCATCATAAAGCGCATGCTGGACCCGCAAATCGATAGACAGTTCGACCGGGGCTGCCCCATCCGCATCGGGATCAGTAAGCGAGGCAACGTAGAGACTGCCGTCATCATCGAGATATTTTTCAATCCCGGCTATGCCGTTGGAATCCACATCCACATAACCAAGAATGTGCGCTGCAGCCCGGCCGTTGGGGTAGACCCGGCGCTGTTCTTCGCGGAAACCCAGCCCCGGAATGCCCAGATTGTGGATCATTTCCTGTTCTCGGGGGCCGACTTCACGGCGGAGCCACACGAAAGCCCGGTCGCTTGTCAGCTTGGCGCGCAGTTGCTGCGCATCCATGCCGGGGATGTGTGCCGTCAGCAGTTCAATCGCTTCATCAGCATCGATGATCCGCCGTGGTTCGGCAAAGAGTGAGGCCACGCGCAGGTCGGTTGCCATGATGCGGCCGTTGCGATCAACAATTCCGGGCCTTGGGATCGGCTCAGAGCTCGCATCTGCCGATTGTGTTGTGTTCGTCTCGTGTTGAGCTGTGGAAAGAAGAGTCAATCGGCCGGCAACAGTAACAAACAAAACGGTGAAGACGATGGACACAAGACGAAGGCGTGCCTGCAGGCGTCGCTCAAAGACATCGGTCTTATCTGTACCGCGGGTCATTGCGTCACTCCCAGAAGATCACCGATCGGGTCCGAGGTGTTTTCCTCCAGAACCGGGGTTTCCCTCATGCGAATTGACGCGCTGATAGCATCCAGTGCGATGATCTGCTCGGGCTTTATGTTTTCAAGTTCAAGATAGTTTTCCGACAATGTCTGGAGACGGCCGGGACGGTTGAGCATCGTCCACTCGGCCTCGAGCAGTGAAACATCATGGCTGGTTTCGGTGATCTGCTGCTCCAGCGTGTAGATGCGCCGTTCAGCGTCCCGAACATCGTATTTCACCTGGTACAGCCAAATTGCAACAGCAAAGACGGCGATGATCAGGCAACCGTTTACAAGACGAAACACAAGATACTCCCAGGCCTATGACCTACTCAAATACAGGAACCGGCAGCGGCGCTGCATCGGCTGGAAAGGCCTCCGCCGCTGTACGCCACGCCAACCTTAAGCGCGCCGAGCGCGAACGCGGATTGACTTCAACCTCATCGCGCCCCGGCTTTTGCACTCCACCCCGCGGAGTCGTGAAACTGGCTTCTCGGCCGCTGTCGGGTAATTCAGGCAAATGCCGCGAAGGACGCGGCTTGTTACCGGATCGCTCAGCCAGAAACGATTTGACGATACGGTCCTCAAGCGAGTGAAAGGAAACAACCACCAGCCGGCCACCGGGCCGTAACAACCGTTCCGCTGCAACGAGCACGCGGGCAAGCTCTTCAAGTTCCCGGTTCACATAAAGACGAAGCGCCTGAAAAGTTTTCGTCGCAGGGTGGGTTTTCTGGCGCCCATGCTTTTGTCCCACCACGCGCTCGATGAGACCAGCAAGCTGCAGCGTCGTCGTGAGCGGTGCCTCAACACGTGCATCGACAATCGCGCGGGCGATCCGGCGTGAGGCTTTTTCTTCTCCAAGCACATAGAAAATTTTGGCGAGTTTCGTCTCGGTCTCAGTGTTGACCACGTCAGCCGCTGATGGCGTGTCCGGGTCATGTCCCTGATCCATACGCATATCTAACGGACCATCGCGCATGAACGAAAAACCCCGTTCCGCCGTATCGAGTTGCATGGATGAAACACCAACATCCAGGACGATGCCATCCACCGCTGTAATGCCCTGCGCCTGCATCAACTCTTCCATCCGTCCGAACCGGCCTTCAACAAGCAAAAACCGGTCACCAAACTCATTACTCATCGCCACACCCAATGTGGCAGCCCCCGGGTCTCTATCGATTGCGACAACCCTGCAGGCACACTCTTCAAGTAAGCCGCGCGTATAGCCGCCAGCACCAAAAGTGCCATCAACAAACAGCTCGCCCTCAACTGGTGAGAGAGCGGCAAGCACCTCCCTGAGCATGACCGGGACATGCTTTGGGGCAGGCGTTGCGGTGTTTTCGGTCATCTTTGAGCCTGAAAGCGAAAGGCGCCGCGTGACGCGCCGCATCGGAAATGTAAAAATTCGCCACGCTGGCGCCTTTCTCCCCTCAAGTCTGGAACTTCGTATCGCCATTGTCGGTCGGTTGTGCTTAACAAAGTCTTTCACTCAGCCTCGAACACATGCGTCCAGCCTGCGGCAAACTCTCGGTCCTTTCTGTGTGGCGAATCGGACTAAAGCTTCAATGGCAGGGATGCAACGCAGTGAAAAAACTCCTTTTCGGCAGCTGTTTCTTCAAGGTCCAACGTGTCAAAGACGAACGAAACCGAAATACAGACAAGCACTGCGGATTCGGAAACCCCGGTTCGCAAAATTCTGAAAGACGTTTTTGGTTTCTCCGCCTTTCGTCCGGGACAGGAAGAGGTCATCACTGCCATCCTTGATGGATGCAGTGTGCTGGCTGTCATGCCGACAGGCTCGGGCAAGTCACTGTGCTATCAGATCCCGGCCCTGGCGCTGGAAGGCCTGACCATCGTTGTCTCACCCCTTGTTGCTTTGATGCGCGACCAGGTGGCCGCACTGCGGCTTGCCGGG
>JAJFHB010000021.1 GCA_021775795.1 Hyphomicrobiales bacterium
CCATATCCTTGATCCCGCCCAGTGCGCGCTCAAGTTTAGTTTTTTCACGGGTCTGCCGAAGCATCTCCTTTTTCGTAATACCGAGATCTTCCTTGGACAGATCTTCTTCAAGCTTGCGCAGGCGGCTGATCGAATTGGAAATCGTGTTCCAATTGGTCAACATACCGCCGAGCCAGCGATGGTTTACGAAATACTGTGCCGATTTGCTGGCCGCCTCCGCAATAGGCTCTGATGCCTGCCGCTTGGTTCCAACAAAAAGCACACGGCCGCCGCTCGCGACCGTTTCAGTAATTTTCACAAGCGCCTGGTGCAACAGCGGTACTGTTTGCGCCAGATCGATAATGTGGATGTTGTTGCGGGCTCCAAAGATGTACGAAGCCATCTTGGGATTCCAGCGGTGCGTCTGATGTCCGAAGTGAACGCCTGCTTCAAGCAACTGGCGCATCGAAAACTCTGGCGTAGCCATCGTTCGAATTCTCCTGTTTTCCGGTTAACCCTCCGCGGACACCGCCAGCCATTTTGCTAGCACCGGACGGAACGCACACTATGTCAATACGGTGTGCACGCCCCGAAAGTCCGCGTGTGTGATTGGGAGCGGCTTATAAGCTCTTGTGAGTAATGATGCAAGTCCCAAAACAGCCGGGAAATCTAGGCTAGAAAACACACTCCAGGATGGCCAGGTGAAGCAATTCTGTCGGCCGGGTTTTAGGCTTAGATATCCTGGACTTCTTCCACCCCGTGGATCGCCTTTATCGCCCCTTTAATCTGGGGTGAAACGGTGAAGGCATGACCAAGATCGATCTCAACCAGGCGGGCGCCATGATCAACCATCACCATTAATTTCACGGGCGATCGGCCACCATTGGTCAGGCGTGCCGCGATACTGTCGATAGGTGCGTCGTCGCGAATGAATATCTTGAGGCCTGCCGCGGCCTTCACCGCTGCCTGATCGAGTGGCTCTACGCTTTGCACGCGAACCTTGACGTCCTCCCCATCGAGACTTGCCTCAACTGTCAGAATTATGGCGCTACCCGGCTCCAGGAGATCGCGAACGGTTGCCAGTGTATCGGCAAAAATGACAGCTTCAAACTGGCCGGTGGGGTCCGAAAAGCCGACAAATGCGAATCGGTTGCCCTGGCGGGATTTGCGCTCCTGCTTGTAGATCACCGTGCCGGCAAGCTTCCCGGCGGTCGCACCTTTCTTCACACTATGGGCGAACGCCGACCAGAGTTTGACCCCACAGCGCTCAAGAACCGTGCGGTATTCATCCAACGGGTGGCCGGAAAGGTAGAACCCGATGGCGTCGAATTCCTCGGACAACTGCTGCATGTGCAGCCAGGGCTCAGCGTCCAGCAGCGGAAATTCACCGGATTTCTCCTCGGCGCCGCCAAACAGATCATTTTGTCCGCAGGCACGTTCGGTTTCCGACCTGTTGGCCATGGCCAGAATGGTCTCAACACCTGCGAGAAGTTGCGCCCTGTTGCGCCAAATCTCATCAAACGCACCAGAACGCACCAGGCTTTCAAGGGCCCGCTTGTTGATGAGGCGCGGATTGATTCGGCGTGAAAAATCCGCAAGTGAAGTAAAGGCACCTCCCTGCTCCCGCAGATCAACAATGTGTTCGACGGCGCCCCGGCCGACGTTCTTCAGCGCCGCCAGCGCATATCGGATGGCGCCCTCTTCCACCATAAACTCTGCATGAGAGTGGTTCACGGAGGGAGGTTTGACTTCGACACCCATGCGCTCTGCTTCCTGTTTGAAAACATAGAGCTTGTCCGTATTGCCCATATCGAATGTCATCGAGGCGGCAAGGAACTCAACGGGGAAATTGGCCTTTAGATAAGCCGTTTGATAGGCGATGACGCCATAACAGGCGGAATGAGCCTTGTTGAACCCATAGCCTGCAAACTTTGCCACCAGTTCAAAAATGACCTCCGCCTGACGGCGGTCGACATTGCGCTCAACTGCCCCTTCAACGAACCGGCTTTTTTGCTGGTCCATTTCAGACTTGATCTTTTTGCCCATGGCCCGGCGCAGAAGGTCGGCTTCACCGAGCGAATAACCCGATAGCACCTGAGCGATGGACATCACCTGTTCCTGGTAGATGATGACGCCGTAGGTATCTTCGACAATGGGTGTCACCATCTCATGCAGAAACTCAGGCGCTTCCCTGCCGTGTTTTGCCGCCAGATACTTTGGAATGTTCTCCATCGGTCCCGGCCGATAGAGCGCTACGAGCGCGATAATATCTTCAATGTTAGTGGGCTCGGCCTTACGGATAAGGTCCTTCATGCCCGAGCTTTCCAATTGGAACACGCCAATGGTAGAGCCCTGAGTCAAAAGTGCGTAGCTCTTCTCATCATCAAGAGGAAGTGCAGCCAGATCGATGTTCGTACCGCGCTCCTGGATGAGGTGGCACGCCTTTTCGAGAACGCTCAGGGTTTTCAGACCCAGAAAGTCAAACTTGACCAGACCCGCCTTCTCAACCCATTTCATATTGAACTGGGTAACCGGCATATCGGAGCGTGGATCTCTGTACAGCGGCACCAGCTGGTTAAGCGGGCGGTCACCAATGACAAGACCCGCAGCATGTGTCGATGCGTGCCGGTAAAGGCCCTCAAGCTTCAGAGCCACAGCAATTGTATTCGCCACAAGCTCATCGCTCTCCCGCGCTTCCTGCATGCGGGGCTCAATCTCTATGGCTTCTGCAAGCGTGACCGGATTGGCGGGATTGTTCGGTATCATCTTGCAGAGACGATCTATGAGACCGTAGGGCACCTGCAGCACCCTTCCAACGTCACGCATCACAGCACGCGCCTGCAGCTTCCCGAACGTGATGATCTGGGCGACCTGATCTCGTCCGTAACGATCCTGCACGTATGAGATGACTTCGTCGCGACGCTCCTGACAGAAATCGATATCGAAATCCGGCATGGACACGCGTTCCGGGTTGAGGAACCGTTCAAACAGAAGATTAAACCGAAGCGGATCAAGATCCGTAATCGTCAATGACCAGGCAACGACCGAGCCCGCACCGGACCCACGTCCCGGCCCTACAGGGATACCCTTGGCTTTGGACCACTTGATGAAGTCGGCAACGATGAGAAAGTAACCGGGAAACTGCATTGAAATAATGACATCAAGCTCAAAGTCGAGGCGGTCGAAATAGTCCTTTTCACTCATGCCCTCAGCAAGGCCTGCGTGCTTCAACCTGTCCCGCAACCCCCCGTTCGCCTGCTGGCGCAGTTCTTCTGCCTCGTCAATCTGTTCACCGGCAGTGCTGAAGCTCGGCAGGATTGGATCCCGCATCGTGGGCCGATAAGAACAACGCCTGGAAATTTCTACTGTGTTCTCAAGCGCTTCGGGCAAATCTGCAAAGAGCGCCTGCATTTCCGCGCTCGACTTAAAA
>JAJFHB010000201.1 GCA_021775795.1 Hyphomicrobiales bacterium
TAGTCTGCGGGGATAAATCTTGGATCAAACTCTTCCCGGTAGAGGTCTGCCAGCTTCCATTCATGCCCGGCTTCGTTCAGACCCTCCAGAAACGCGTCCAGCACGGCGCCGCTATATGACTCGCGACCTGGATGAGCAAAGACAGTCAAAATGCGCATTGCGTCTTTCTCTCTTGTTTGTGCCGGCCGCGACCGTGCCATTGAACGGAGGAAATGTGCCATGCGCCAACAACCGGGAATGCTCATGAGCCGGGTGGGAAGAACGCAAGCGCCCTGGCCTCAGCCTGACGGCAAACCCTCGCTGACCGGACCGTGGCGCAGCGGCGTGCTGTCATCAACGAATCCCTGATAGCGCGGCAGGTTGTCGGCAACGTCGAACCACGGAATACGCTCGGGCTCGAAGGCGTGGGCCGTCGGCACCAGATCGTCCGGATTGTCGAAGGTGCTGATATGGAACTCGAAGATGGGCCCTAACTCGCCGCCATCGCCTTCCCACGTCAACGGTGTTCCACAGTTTCCGCAGAAGGCGCGCCCGACGCCAGGTGAGGATTCATAAATTTTGCGGTCATCGCCACTGAAGGTAACCTGATCTGCCGCAAATCCCGCAAGGGTGACGACGACTGCGCCATTGTGCTTGCGGCAGCTGTGACAGTGGCAGTGGTTGACCCCAAATGATGTGCCGGTCGTCTCATAGCGAACCGCGCCGCACATGCAGCCACCGGTCATCTTAATCCCGTTGCTCATAGTTCTCCTCTCGCAGTCGACGTCTCGCGCGCCATTGGTATGCGTACATCCATAGTACAGCATTCCCGATGCCAATACCCGGCATACGTCCGCAGTGGGTCATTAACAGCCTCCTTGAACGCAGTCGAATGGTGTCCGTTCCAGCCCAACATCAAACTCTCAGGCCCGATCTATTGAAATGTGAACGCCCTCATCGAATGTTCAGTGCGCCACCGCTTGTGAACATGCCATCTGAGTTCTATGGGTGAATGGATATGTTTGGGAGGTGAACAGCATGACGCGCACAGTAATTCCACCGCGTGAAGGACGCGCAGTGATTGTAGCCAAAGGCGAGCGGATCATCATAGCGACGCCGGAGGGGCGTCAGGCAGCCGATTTCTTTGCCTTCAATGCAGCAAACCTGGGTGAGTGGCTTTCGCCAAACCATACCTGGATCACAAACTTCAACACCAAACCTCGCGAGGGCGATGAGTTGCTGTCGCGCTTCCGCCGGCCCATGCTGAAGTTCCTGCGCGACGGCGCGGACGGTGTCCATGACATGATGATCCCTGCTTGCGATCAGTTCCGCTATGAATTCTTTGGCCACAAAGGCCCACATGCGAGTTGTTCAGAGAACCTTTGTGTAGCGATGCGGCGCGAGGGTTACGAGATTGACGTAATCCCTCAACCCATCAACTTCTTTACCAACACCCGTGTTGAGCACGACGGCACCTTTCACTCACCACCAAATCCTGTATTGCCGGGGGCGAATGTTGAGCTGGTGGCGTTGATGGACCTGATTTGCGTCGTCTCATCATGTCCATTCGACCTGAACATTGATGGCTGGGAGATCAATGCCGGTGCAGAGATCACAGCTCTAACTGTCGATGTCTCCTGCACTGGCAAGGACTGACCGATCGAAGGCCGGCGGCGTTTCGATCGCGGTGTGCTGCGAGCGCCGCTCGGTGCCGTTCCGCGATGAGGATCGCGCGACCATAGAGACCATGCTTCCCGTCATCGCCGCGCTTCACAAGCAGGATGTGCACAAGGCGTTCGCCCAGGTCTCATCCCGCGGCGACAGCGATGCTGATGGTCAGCAGGCCTTCCTGGTTCTCGACCAGTTCGGACGGGTGGTACATGAGAGTGCATGTTGGCGGCAACTCGACCTGTCGCCGGCCGACCGCGACCGGGTGCTCGAGGAGGCACTCGGCGAGCCGCAGGGCGAAGTGCCGATGCCCAACGACCATGTCGCGCATTAGGAAAACCTCGCTGCGGACTTCCCGCTTGCGCCGGCTGGCAAGATCATTATCATCGAACCGCAGGGTGCTGGTTCCATACAGATCAACCTGGAAGAAGGTCTCGATACGTTCCGGAGCCGATGGAGCCTGACAGACCGCGAAACCGACATCGTTCGACTCATTCTTGTCGACTTTCCGAACGCGCATATCTCTCGCACTCTGGGCATAAGTTGCGGCACCGTCAGGAATCACCGTGACAGGCCATATTACAAACTCGACATCACCACCGAGAGAGAGAGAGAGAGAGAGAGTTGTTTTCCATGTTTTTGACCGAAACCCCCGATAGGGACGTGCCGGACCCTGCCGGGACCGAGGCAACCCCGGTTGCCGAACGGCTCAACGAGATGGCTTGAGGGATCATTATGTCACTCGAAACCAACAAGGCTTTGATGCGCCGATTCTATGAAGAATTCTGGTGCAGGGGAAATGCCGACGCGGTCGATGAGTTTGTGGCGCCGAGCTATGTCGATCACCAGCTTCCCGAGGGCTGGCCGCAAGGGCGCGAGGGGCTCAAGCAACTGGTGTGTGAGTGGCGTACGGGCTTTCCCGACATGTCGGAGACGATCGACGACCTGATTGCCGAGGGCGACAGGGTCGTCGGCCGGTTCGTGCTGACCGGAACCCATGAAGGGCCGTTCCGCGGCATTGCACCAACGGGGGTGAAGGTTCGGGTGACCGGCATTGACATCGTGCGTATCGCCGACGGCCGTATCTGCGAATGGTGGTATAGCGAAGACACGCTCGGTCTGCTCCAGCAACTGGGCCAACTACCGAAATAGTGACAGCAGTCATCCTTTGGCCGGGCGGGCCGCCGGCATAGGATACGCGTCCGGGTTCGATCCCAATGTCGGCATTCTCCCTAAAAGCGGAAGTCGTGGTCACCTCACTGGATGTGTGAGATATGCTGGTCTTGAGTTGTGCCCTCCACATTCAATGAGGTTGATCAGGTATGTCGGTTATCTGTTATGAGACGAATTTTCCCAAACTTTCCAGATCAGAATTGAACGCCTGGGCTGACGTCCCGGCAGCTGTAGCATCAGATTGCCTCAATCGTTCTCAAGCAATGGTGGGCGCAATCAAGCCTTTGGCAACAAGCATGCGGATCACCGCTCAAGCGCGCACGGTTGCATGCACGGTGGCAGATAACAGTGCTCTGCATGCAGCCATCGGGCGATGCGAGCAGGGTGAAGTTCTGGTCTGCGATGGCCAAGCCTACCAGGACGCAGCCCTCTTCGGAGGACTGATGACAAAAGCCGCTCTACATCGCGGAATTGCCGGATTGGTGCTCGACGGCGCAGTGCGTGACTCGCTTGAAATTATTGATTCGGGGTTCCCTTGCTTTGTCAGGGCGGTGGTTCCCGGAGGACCGCACAAAGAATTTGGCGGCAAGATTGATGGAACCATCAGCTGTGGCGGCATCTCCGTGTCACCCGGTGATCTGATTATTGCCGATGCAGACGGCGTTACCGCGGTTCCCTTTTCCCGCATCAATGAGACGCTTGAAGCGGCAAAGGCTGTGATGGCCAAGGAAGAGAACACCCTTCAAAGTCTTGCAGAAGGCGGATCACTGGCCGAAATCTACGGCGTGCCTGACATAATCATGGTGCCCGCAGAATAATGGCTGCCTCGGGTCATTTCGCGACTACTCGAACGCGGCGACGTGGTGTCTTGTTAGGCGCCAACAGCAGACATAAATGCGCAATGCTTCAAACTATTACGTGAGCTGGCTTTGCGCCTTCCCGTGCGCACGTTCGACTAGAGCATTTCACATTGATATGGAACGCTCTAGGCAGGAACGGCCGTGACAAGCGCAGATCAATCGTCGCTGGTGGAGGCGCTATCGGGAATGCCGGTTTCACCGTCGATCTCAATAGCGAACAGGGCGTCTGGCGCGACCCAGTCATAGTTGTCGCCTATCGAAAAGACCATGCCATCGCCTGTCTCGTCGGTGTATTCGAGCGAGAATGAGGTGCCCGGAATGTTGCGTTCCCGCGCTGCACGGATGCTCATGGGGCTTCCATCCGGATGGTAGGCTCGGATGGTGAAAGCGCCAAGCGCATGTTCGGTTTCGAACGGCTCGCCATTCTCGCCCGGATAGGTCCGCTGCGATTGCAGGAGCCCCCGCAGGACAATGTGCTGCCCCGCAGTGGTGTTGATGCGGTAGTAGCGTTCGGTCTGTTTGGACAGCAGCTCGCCCACAGTATAAAGACCCGGTCCGAGCGGCGTTGCCTCGGCTACGGTCTCACCACCTTCGACATCATTGATGCACTTTTCGATAATGCGCTCCGAAATGCGCAACGTGACGCCGACCGCCTCGTCGATGGCCGTTTCCAGCGAATGAGCATCGGAGGCATCGAAATAGGCGCCGCCACCCTCGCTTGCGATTGCCAGCATCTGCGCCCGTTGTTCAGCGTCAAGATCAAAGCCAACCACATAGGTCGCGACCGAAACGTTTTGCGCTCGCAGGCCCGCGGCAGCGGCGACCGGATCTCCAAAGCAGGTTTCCTCGCCATCCGAGATCAATATGACCATGCGGTCACGGGCCGTCACGTCACGCAGATCGGTGCCGGCGGCGCTGAGGCTTGCGGCAATCGGCGTATAGCCATAGGGCTCGAGACGGTTGACCGCGCCGCGATGGCCTGCGGCGGCGCGCTGCTGGAAATCACTGACAAGGGCGGTGTTCGGACAAGAGGCTTCCGGTGTCTTTTCAACCGAAGCATCGAAGCCATAGGCGCGGATGCCGACAAGCGCATCGGATTGATCAAGGCGACCAAGCGCGGTTCCAAGCGCCTGACGGGCAATGTCGATCTTCCGGCGTCCGCCAATGACAGCCGCCATTGAACCGCTGGCATCGAAGACGATCTCCACGGCCACCGGATCGGTTGCCCCTTCCGGGGTCTCTTCTTCGCCACCGGAACCTCGGGTCACCTCGAGGATACGGTGCTGAACGATGTCGAAAGCCGGGCAGGCATCGATACCATGATCGACCTCTGTGACCGTCGTCGTCTCTGCTGACGCGATTCCCGGTGCCGCGAGCAGTGATACAAGGAACAACAGACAGGTTGCCCGCGAGAAGTCCAACCGTTTGCTCATATCGTGCTCCCGCCTTGTCGATGTTCACTGAACTGGTCTATCCGGCCTTGCATGCCGATCACGGACTGCAGGAGTTCGATCCATCTGTCACCGAGATCGACAACTCCCGTACCGTTCCAAGATCGACCGTCGTCACCTGGAATGCCACATTGCCCGTGCTGCAGAAAACCGCGTTGAACGGAAATTGATCAAGCATCCCCGATTCACGCAACCGGGTCACGGCGACGGTTTCCTGCAGCGCCCAGCCGAGATCCGCCATGGCGGTTTCGTAGTAGCTGCGCAGCACGCCATGCGATGATTCGGAGTGAAGCGTGACAGAAATGCCATCGGCGAGAGAAGCGTTGCTTCGGCCAAGGCCGGTTACCGTGGCCCCGGCATATTCAGGCAGATCGAGATCACGGTAGAGCTGTGGATAGTCGAGGTCGGACGCGCCAACCGGACCGGTGGCCAGGAGAATTATGCCAAGGGCGAAAACACGCGCCGCGAGCAGGAGGGTCGGCTTCATCCGGTTCACCGGGCTGATTGCACACAGAGGCTCCCCATTTGCCTCTCTTCCTCAAAAAATGCAAGCATTCCGGGCGTTCGTCCCGAACACCTTGAGAGTATCGCAGGAGTGAAAAGGCATGTTTCTGTTTTAGAAATCCAAACGGCAAAGCCAAATAATTGGATTTGCCGTGGAGGCCTGTTGCTTCTTACTATTGCAGCTGGAGGTCCCGTCATGAAACCGAGAAGCCCGATATCTGAACTGCCCACCCACGATGTCTTCAACATGCCGCCGCATATGGGCGCTCAGAACCTGTGGGCGGACGACATCGCATTGCGCGAATGGACGGATCGGCAGGGTGCCGGCTGGGCTCAAGACCATCTGGCCCGTGTAGGTGCGCTTGCAGGTGCCGATGAAACTTTCGAAAAGGCAAATCAGGCCAATCGGCACGGACCCGAACTGCGCGCCTTCGATCGCTATGGAATGCGTATCAACCAGATCGAGTTTCATCCCGCCTAT
>JAJFHB010000202.1 GCA_021775795.1 Hyphomicrobiales bacterium
TTTCCAATCGAGGAAGCCCGTCCTCTGGATGACAATCCAACTTCTAATTTTGAGGTGGAGAGCGCTCTGACAGCACGTTTGACAAATCGCATGTGTGGCCCCAATCGCGATACCATTTTTTGAAAGAAACCAAAAATATGAAGCAGTCGCTGCTTTTTACGCCAGGCCCGGTCAATGTGGCCGCAAACGTCCGCCTGGCCATTTCCAAGAACGACATTTGTCACCGTGAACCCGAATTTGACGACCTGTTGGCAGGCATCGAAGACAAGCTGCTGGCAATGTTCGAGATCAAGAACAAGGCGCGCTACAACGCGGTTGTGATCACCGGCTCTGGAACCGCTGCCAACGAGGCCATTCTTTCTTCAGTGGTTGGCGACAGGAACGTTTTGATTCTCTCAAACGGGGAGTTTGGCGAGCGGCTTCACAAGATTTCCACGATCCACAACGCTAACACCTTTCTGCTTGAGTTCCCCTGGGGCCAGAACATCGATGTGGACGCTGTAGAGGCCTTTTTGAACGCACAGCCCATGGACGTGATTGTCATGGTTCATCACGAAACATGCTCGGGCATGCTGAACCCTCTTGAAGCCATCGGAGCGCTCGCCAAATCCCATAATGCGTTCTTTGTTGTTGATTGTGTCAGCAGCGCCGGTGCCGAGACCGTCGACATGGAAGGGTGCAACATCGCATTTTGTTCCAGCTCGAGCTCAAAGGCGATCGGCTCCCATGCCGGATTGTCCTTTGTTATCGGTGAAACCGCAGAATTCGAAAAGCTGAAACACAACCGGGCCAAAACAACCTATCTGAACCTCGCGACGTTTTACGCCTTCATGACGACGCGCTCCCAGACCCCCAACACACCGGGTGTTCCGCTGTTCTACGGGCTCGACCAGGCACTCTCCAACATATTGCTGGAGGGGGTGTCCAACCGCTACGCCAAGATCAAGAAGCGCGCCCTTTTGCTGCGACGGGGCATGGCGAAACAGGGGCTCAAGTTTCTCATCGATCAGAAGGACATGTGCTCTGTTCTGACCACCGTCATCGTGCCGCCGAATGTTGATGTCGGCAGGCTCCAGCAAAAATTGCGGGAACACTCCATCATTGTCTATGAAGGCAAGGGCTGCTTCAAAAACAAGGTTTTTCAAGTTGGCAACATTGGTGAGTTGTCGAACAAGGACATCCGGTTCTTCCTCGCAACGCTCAAAGACGTTCTGAAGGGGCTGCAGCCCGCAGCCCAAGAGAAGATCGCCGCGGTGCGTGTATCACCGATCTATGAAGTTGGTGGTAACAGCGCCGTTTGCGCCCCCGCGATCACCGGCACATGAACCAGAAATTTGCCCGCTTGTGGGACACCAAGAATACAAATGACGAATGGTGGTCCTCGTTCGTCACTTCCCCACTGGCCATCGGTGCCAACTATGTTGCGGTGGATGTTAAATGGCTGACGCCGGACCGGATAACGCTGTTGTCTTTCGTCGTCGCGATTGTTTCCACGATTTTCATTGTTCAGGGGGGTGCGGTGAACTTCATCATTGCCGCCGTCCTTATTCATGCAAGCCACGTGCTCGACTGCATGGACGGCCAGATGGCGCGCTACCGGCAAACCTCGTCTGTCCTGGGAAGTTACATTGACAGATTGACCGATCAGATTCAGGTGACCCTGTGGTTCGGGGCGGTGGGATATGCTGCCTACCTGCAGTCTCTCGATATTACGCCGCTGATTTTGGCTTTCGTCGGCGTCTGCTTTTACGGCCTTCGAGGCTACGCAAAATACGTCGCCATCCACATCGAGATGTCGCGAGACAGCGGCTATCTGGAGAAAGTCGCAAAGGCGACATGCCAACCCGCAGGCGCCGGACCAGGTTTCGGGTTCATTGCAAATCTCCGCTGGTTCCTGGCCGAGCAGAAGAAGGTTCTAGCGTTCGATGAGGGGGTTTTCATCTTCATGCTTTCGCTTGCGCTGGTGCTCGACATCCTCACCCCAATGCTCTGGGTGTTTGCCGCCAGCCAACTGTTCTACGGCCTTCAGCGGTCCTGGCAACACGGCCGTCAGATCAGTCGCGACCAAACACTCCTGGTTCAAAAATAAAGCCGCCTGGTTCGCCTGCGAGCCCAACAATCTGCCTTAAGGGGAACCTGACAAATGAATGTAACCAACCTGCCTTCGCCGCCGTCGGCCCTCACGGCCATCATTCTGGCTGCTGGAATGGGATCCAGAATCAGGCCTTTGACAGACAATTGCCCCAAGTGCCTGCTGAAAGTTGGCGGCATCACCATTCTTGAAAGGATGATTACCAACATCCGCGAATGTGGCATCGCCGACATGATCATTGTGCTCGGCTATCTCGACAGCAAAGTCGAAAACTTTGTTGCAAATACCTTCCCCGATTTATCCGTACAGTTCGTCGTCAATGACAGGTTCGCTGAAACCAACACTGGTTACTCTCTCATGCTGACGGAAGCACTGACCAGGGAGACCGGGTTCGTAAAGTTCGATGCGGACGTTGTCTTTGACAAAAACATCCTCAGGAAACTGATCGACAGCGATTATGAAAACTGCCTGTGTATTGATCGAAACATCCAGCTCGATGCAGAGGAGGTCAAGGTCGTTGTCGAAGCTGACAATCGAGTAGTGGAGGTCAGCAAGACCGCGGATACAAAACTGGCGATCGGTGAATCAATTGGTATTGAGAAGATCAGCAGCACCTGCGCAAAGGCCCTCTTTGCAGAGCTCAGAGCCGTGATGGCGCAATCAGCAAACCATCAGCAGTATTACGAGTTTGCCTATGAAAAGCTGATTGAAAAAGACACAAGCTTTCATGCCCTGGATATAACCGGGCTGGACTGGACCGAGATCGATACAAAAGAGGATTTCCTCTCAGCCAATCAATTGTTTGGCTGCGGTCGCGATGAGGAACTGCGGCACGCGGAAGTTGATCAGGATTTTATGTTGAACCACGGCAACCCCGATTTACCGGCACTGTCGCGGTAATCGGCAATCCGGCATCGCCATTGCGGTGTCAGGTGCGGTCGGCGTGCGCATGACAGAACTTGCCGATATCACCACCCAAATTGCTCACCCAAAGTGCGTGAGGTAGTCCTCTGCGAGACGGCATGAATCCACCGTAAATTGCGGGCCGATGGCGCGCGCGAATTCCAGATGCTGGTGCTGGTAGCCAACCCAGCCGATCAGTTGCAAGCGGCGCAACATAATCAATGTTTGAAGTTCGGCTTCAATTTCCACCGGGACATCAGCCACCTCTCGATAGCCATCAAGCCAGCTTGCGATGAGATCGGGCACGTCGGCCCTTTCCTCCAGGAAACTGAGGGCGCCTGCCAGATCGTAAAGATACCAGCCGTGGCCGCAGTCATCGAAGTCGATGATTGCGGTTCGTTCACTGTCAAC
>JAJFHB010000203.1 GCA_021775795.1 Hyphomicrobiales bacterium
TCGACTACCTGGCTGAATGCTATGGTCCTGCTCCTTACTGGGAGACGGGCGAAGCTCCACGTTTGAGCAACTGAGGAGCAACTTTCTCAAGGCCAGCGATAAGCTCCATTGCCGCGCCACTTACATCTGTAGCACTGTTCAGGCGCCCGAAGCTCAATCTTATAGATCCGGCAATACGATCGGATGATGCGCCCATTGCGGTGAGCACGTGCGATGGCCGCTGATCACCGCTTGCACAGGCAGACCCGGTAGCAGCCGCAAGCCCTGGACAGACCAACAACCAGCCTTCGGCGTCAACGCCGGGCGCTGCGATATTCAGGCAACCGGCAACGCGCCCCTTTGAAGGACCGTTCATCGCCAGACCCTCAATGGCATCGCTCAATTGCTCGTAAAGTGAATCAGCAAAGGCCGACAAGCGTTTGATATCAGACTCTAAATCCGAGACCGCAATTCCTGCCGCGCATCCCATGCCCACCACAAGCGGCACAGGAACAGTGCCGGATCGCAGGCCGCCCTGCTGGGACCCTCCATGCATTTGCGGTGCAATGTTCACACCTTCGCGCACGTAGAGAGCTCCAATGCCCATGGGTCCGTGGAACTTGTGCGCCGAGAGGCTCAGGAGATCTACATTCAACTCTTTGACACTTACCGCCAGGCGTCCAAATGCCTGTGCCGCATCGCAATGCAAAAGTGCACCTCGCGCCAGACAAAGGTCGGCGATTTCCGCGATCGGCTGAATCGCGCCGGTTTCATTGTTGGCAAGCATGACACTGACGAGGCTTGTGTCATCATCTATCAGGCGCTCAAGCTTTTCGAGATCAACAATACCGTCTTCAGTAACGGTTACGCTGTTCACGGAAAAACCGAGTGGCGCGAGTGCATTTGCCGATGCAATCACACACGGATGCTCAATGGCTGAGTGGGCAACCGTGCGGCGCTTGCCGGCCAGGGCTGCACCCTTGATTGCGAGATTGTTTGCTTCTGTAGCGCCCGAGGTGAAAACCACTTCGGATGGCGATGCGTCCAGCAAACCTGCAATGGCGCGTCGTGCCTCTGTGACATGTTCTGCAGCGCGCCAGCCCGCCGCGTGCGATGTCGCGTGCGGGTTACCCGGGCCCTCGTCCAGGACGTGATCCATAGCGGCGCGCACTCGCGGGTCGAGCGGTGCAGACCCCATGTTGTCCAGGTAAATCATAGGCGATCATGACCCGTGCCGGCTGCCAGAGATAGACCCCGACAGCCGGCACAGTATTTCGTTATTGCGGAAGCCTGCCCTGTATGCCTTCCACATAGTAATCCATGGACAACAATTCCTCGTCCGTAATGCTGCGACCGGCGGGCACCCGTTCAGTGCCTTCATTGTCGAGCACGGGCCCCTCAAATGGATGCAGATCGCCACTGACGATTGCAGCTTGTCTTTCTGCGACGATTGCCTGCGTCTCTGCGGAAACCGCCGGACCGAAGGCAGAAAGTTCCACCATTCCATCTGCAAGGCCGCCCCAGACATTTGTTGATTCAGCTTCGCCGGCGAGCACTGCATTCACGGTTTCGACGTAATAATTGTCCCAAACGTGCGTGCTTGCGGTCAAATGAGCTTCTTCGCCATAGCGCGACATGTCTGAGTGATAGCCGATTGCGTGAACACCATTGTCCTGAGCTGCCTGAACGATGGCGGTCGAATCCGTGTGTTGTGTCACTACGTCAGCACCCTGCGAGATCAACGTCTCCGCCGCTTCCCGCTCTTTGCCCGGATCGTACCAGGCTGAAATCCAGACCACACGCACTTCCGCATCCGGGTTCACACTGCGCACGCCGCGCGTAAAGGCATTGATGCCACGGACAACTTCAGGGATGGGGAAAGCCGCGACATAGCCAATGACGTTCGATTCCGTCGTGCTACCTGCGACAACGCCCGTGAGGTAGCGTCCTTCATAAAAGCGGGCGAGGTAAGTGGAGACGTTGTCGGCGCGCTTGTAGCCTGAACAATGTGCAAATGTGACATCAGGAAACTGCCGGGCAACCTTAATCGTCGGGTTCATGTAGCCAAACGACGTCGTGAAAATGAGACCATGGCCATCTGCTGCCAATTGGCGAATGACGCGCTCGGCGTCGGCGCCTTCAGGAACGGACTCGACTATGGTTGTAGACACGCGGTCGCCAAATTGCGCTTCGAGTTCGAGACGCGAGAGGTCGTGCTGATAAGTCCAGCCTGCATCGCCCACCGGGCTGACATAAACAAAACCTATTTTCAGCTCTTCTTCGGCCTGGCTTGTCGCAGGATCTGCGACCATGAGCAATGACGCACCAACCAATGCGGCGGACATGCCCAAAAACATTCTACGAATGATCATTTCTTTGTTTTTCCTTCCCTAAATACAATCGTTCTCAAGTCTGCCCGGTTCACGCACCGGGATGGAACGGCCGGCCAAGTGAGGCCGGCGCGTTAAGTCGTATTTTCGTTGCATCGCGCGAGATGAGCACCAGCACGACAATGGTTGCGATGTAAGGCAGGGTCGCGACCAGATGAGACGACACGTCAAATCCGTGCGCCTGAACATGCAGGCTCAATATGGTAATGCCGCCAAACAGATAGGCGCCGATGAGCACACGAGCAGGACGCCAGGTTGCAAAGACCACCAGCGCCAGAGCTATCCAGCCACGGCCGGCAGTCATGTTTTCTGCCCACTGCGGTGTATAGACGAGAGACAAGTAAGCCCCTGCCAAACCCGCCATGCCGCCACCGAACATGATCGACAGAAACCTGATCTTCACGACGGAATAGCCTAAGGCATGGGCGGCATCATGGCTTTCGCCTACAGCGCGCAGGATAAGCCCGCCGCGCGAGCGGTAAAGGAACCAGGTGACAAGCGCCACCATCCCAACGGACATGTAAATGAGCAGATCATGGTTGAACAACAACGGCCCAATTATCGGAATGGAGCTCAGCACCGGAATGGCGATGGGCCGAAGCCCCGTGATCGGTGTGCCCACATAATCAAGGCCAATGAAGGCCGACAGTCCGACGCCAAATATCGTTAGAGCAAGACCGGTCGCGACCTGGTTGGTCAGCAACAGCTGAGTGAGACAACCAAATACCAGCGACAGCAACACACCGGCGCCAATCGCTACCAGAATGCCAATATAAGGGCTGCCCGTGAGCACCGTGGCAATAAACCCGGATACGGCTCCCACAAGCATCATTCCCTCGACACCGAGGTTCAGGACGCCGGATTTTTCAACAATGAGCTCACCAATCGCTGCAAACACCAGCGGCGTACCTGCCCTTACGGTGCCCACAAGAATTGCTAGGGCTGTGTCCATTCCGTCCATGTGATCAAGCCTCCCTGGCTTGTGTGCCGATCTTAATGCGGTAGCGCACCAGCACTTCAGATCCTAGAACAAAGAAAAGCAGCATGCCCTGGAACACGCCGGTGACCGCAAGAGGCAGCTTCATGTTGATTTGCAGAGCTTCACCACCCAGATACATGAGCGAGATGAGGAACGCCGCGAAGACAATTCCAACGGGATGAAGACGCCCCAGAAAGGCGACAATAATTGCCGCGAAGCCGTAGCCGGGTGAAACCACCGGGACAAGCTGCCCGATCGCGCCGGAGACTTCTGTTATGCCAGCGAGCCCGGCCATAAAACCCGATATGAGAAAGCTGATAAGCACAACGCGTTTGCGGCTGTAGCCCGCGTAAGCGGCGGCTGCCGGGGCCTGCCCCGCCACCGTGACCTTGTAGCCCTGGAAACTGCGCGACATGAACACCCAGATAACGCCTGTCAGGACGAGCGCGATGATGACGCCGAGATGCAGACGCGTGCCTGCCAGAAGCACCGGCATCAGGCCGTAATCGTCGAAGAGGCGCGATTCAGGAAAGTTGTAACCGTCAGGATCGCGCCAGGGGCCGTGCACGAGGTAACCGAGGATCTGGATCGAAACATAGACCAGCATCAGACTGGTAAGTATCTCATTGGCGTTGAAGCGGTTTTTCAAGAAAGCCGGTATTGCGCCATAGAGCATGCCGCCCAATCCACCGCACAAGAGCATCAATGGCAGCAGCCAGGGGCCCTCGTCGCCATAAAAAGCCAGCGCAATGCCGCCCCCGCACACAGCGCCGATTGTGAGCTGCCCTTCCGCCCCGATGTTCCACACATTACCCCGAAAGCCAACGGAAAGACCGATGGCACAGAGCAGCAGCGGAGTGGCCTTTAACGCCCATTCGCCGAGACCATAAACACTGGTCAACGGCTTCACAAAGAATGTGTAAAGGGCTTCGATCGGGTCTACGCCGAGAGAACTGAACAAAATAATCCCTGCAACAATTGTCAGCACACCGGCAATGACAGGTGTCGCATACTGCATTTGGACAGACGTGGTCTGCCTCGGTTCAAGCCGCAACATGATTGTCCGCCCCATCTTCTTCGCCGAACTGTCCGCTCATCCAGCGGCCGATTTCTTCAACATCCGTATCGCTGGTCGCGCGTATCGGCGAAAGGCGTCCTTCGGCAATAACGGCAATGCTGTCACAGATCTCAAACAACTCATCGAGATCTTCAGAAACAACGACGACGGCGGTGCCGCCCGATGCGAGATCGACGATGGCCTGGTGAATGGTTGTCGCAGCACCAACATCCACGCCCCAGGTCGGGTGGCCCAGTATCAGCAGTTCCGGCCCGAACATGATTTCGCGCCCGATGATGAATTTTTGAAGATTTCCGCCGGAAAGGCTTTTGGCTTCCGCATCAATGCCGTCTGAGCGCACATCAAAACGCTCTCGCACCTTAGTGGCGTAATCGCGCATGTGTGCGAAATCGATAAAGCCCTTGTCGGAAACCATTCCCTTCTGGTTGCCGGTCAGAAGCGCATTGAAAGCGAGAGACATTTCCGGCACAGCGCCGCGTCCCAGTCGTTCTTCAGGAACAAAACCCAATCCGCGATCACGGCGTGCCGCGGGTGAACTGGTGGCGACAGCCTCACCGTTCAGCTCAATCATTTCAGCTCGTGGTGAGAGGATTTCGCCATTGATTGTTGCGAGCAGCTCTTTTTGACCGTTGCCTGCAACGCCGGCGATACCAAGCACTTCCCCTTTCCTCACCTCGAGGTCGATACCCTTCAGGTCAGTGCCGTGAGGGTCCGGGGACGTGATGGCCAGCCCACGCAGGGCAAGTCGCACGTCAGGCGAATAAGCGCTTTCAGTGCGCTTGCAGACCGGCAGTTCACTGCCGATCATCATCTCCGCCAGGCTCTTTGGTGTTTCGTCACGGGGGGTGCAGGTTGCGGTCACTTTGCCCAACCGCAAAACGGTCGCGTGGTCACAAAGCTCCTGGATCTCTTCCAGCTTGTGGCTGATGTAGAGAATACTGCATCCCTCGCTTGAGAGGCGTTTCAGTGTCTCAAAAAGTTTTGCGATCTCCTGAGGCGTCAGCACAGACGTCGGCTCATCCATGATCAGGAGCTTTGGATCCTGAACCAGGCAGCGAATGATTTCCACCCGTTGGCGTTCCCCGACAGAAAGCTCGTGAACGTGTTGATGAGGGTTGATCGGCAGGCCGTAACGTTCTGAAATCTCACGAATTTCGCTGGTCAGCACTTTGAGGTCATGGTCTGCATCGATGCCAAGCGAAATGTTTTCAGCGACTGTCAGCGTCTCGAACAGGTTGAAATGCTGAAACACCATGCCGATACCCAGGCTGCGCGCCTGATTGGGACTCGTGATCGAAATCGGCTCACCCTTCCAGCGCAACTCACCGGAGTCGGCTCGAACAACGCCATAGATGATTTTGACCAGCGTGCTCTTGCCCGCACCGTTCTCACCAAGTAGCGCGTGCACTTCACCAGGCTGTATCGACAGATCGATACTGTCGTTTGCCAGCACACCTGGATACCGCTTGGTTATGCCCTTTAGTTCTAATTGTGATGTAGCCATTGCGCCCTCCCCGAGCTTGCCGGCCTGATACATTCGTGTGCGAAACTTCTAATACATGACCTTGTCAGGCTTCACCCGCCACTCCTCGAAAATGTCATGCGCTTCCTTGAGATCCAAATGCACAGTAGGCACTGCCCTATCGCCTATGTCCTTTGGGATCTCATTGTAAATGTGATCATCATCAAACCCGATGCTGGCCGCGTCCTGGCGCGTATTTGCAAAATAAATTGCATCGAGACGCGCCCAATAGATTGCGGCAAGGCACATCGGGCATGGTTCACAGCTTGTGTAGATCGTGCAGCCTTTCAGCGAAAAGGTCCCCAGCAACTCGCACGCCTCGCGAATTGCAGATACTTCCGCATGGGCGGTTGGATCGTTGGCGCTGGTGACTTTGTTGAAACCCTCAGCAATGATCTTCCCATCCCTGACAACAACCGCACCGAACGGGCCGCCGGCGCCCATGCGCATGCGTTCTGCAGAAAGATCAATTGCACGCTGCATGTGCTGGACGTGTGATTCACACATTCAATTCGTCTCCCATTGGGGCATCTACCTGTTTGGTCCCCATCGTTTTATCGAGCCGCACCAGAAGATCAGCTGCGACGGAGGCCGCAATAACCGCCGGTTCCTTGCCGCGCAGCCCGGGAAGACCAATGGGGCAAATCATCTGTTCAATCATCTCTTCGCCAAGACCCCTGGCACGAAATCTTGCCCGGAATTTTGCATCCTTTGTGTGCGAACCAATGAGGCCCAGATAGGCCGCATCACCGCGCCTCAACACAGCCTCACAAATACTCTGATCGCTGGCATGGCTGTGCGTCATCACCAAAAACATGGTCCCGGGAGGCGCGTCCTCAACCAGCAGTTCCGGCATTGCCGGTTGCCGTATGTCCGCTTCGGGCGGCAGGGGCGATGGGAAACCATCGTCACGGGCATCAATCCAGGTCAGCGCAAACGGCAGCGGTGTTAAGGCCGAAACAATGGCACGCCCCACGTGCCCCGCACCGAATAGCCAAACCGGCTGGCGATCGTCCCGCAAAATTTCAATCAGGCGGCAGGCACCTTCCAGAAGCGTCACATTGAGACCAGTATCTGATGCCTGAGCCAAGTCCACAGCATCCTGCACATCCTCGTCCAGAAACCCTTCGGCTTCAGACATGTTCAGGTAGTTGCGCTTGAAGTTTCCATCGGCGGCCAACTGCACAATGCGCGCAATTTCTTCAGAGCCGGTCGCCACCACAGACATCTTTTCAACCCAGGCGGCATCTGCCGGCGAGAACGGCTCAAACAGCATTGTTGCTGAACCACCGCAGCACTGCCCCAGATCCGGACCAAGCGTAAACGTCTGCATGTGCGCACCTGCCCCTGCGGCAAGCGACTTGCGGGCAGTATCAAGCGCTTCAAATTCAAGCTGGCCGCCGCCAACCGTGAGGTCAAAGCCGTTTTCATGCACGAGCATGCGTGATCCAGCCTCGCGTGGCACCGACCCCTTGGATGCGACCACCGTGACCATCATCACTGGCGTACCGCATTTGAGCAGCGCGTTCAGACTGTTGAGCCATCTGATCATTCGGCCGCCTCCGCCGCATCGGGCCGTTGCACATCCTCAACTGCCATCAAAAGATGTTCTGGCGTTGCCGGGGCATCCAGGTTGGGAAAGCGCTTGTAGTCTCCTGCAGCGGCCACCGCGTCCGTCAGGGCACAAAATACTGATATGGCCAGCATGAGCGGCGGTTCGCCAACCGCCTTGGAGCGGTAAATTGTGTGCTCCATGTTCCGGCCCTTGTCCCAGATTTCGATGCGGAAATCATCGGGCCGGTCGCTGCAGGCTGGAATCTTGTAGGTCGAGGGCGCGTGTGTCATCAAGCGGCCGCCCTCATTCCACCAAAGCTCTTCGGTTGTGAGCCAGCCCATTCCCTGAACAAAGCCACCCTCGATCTGTCCCAGATCAATGGCCGGGTTGAGGGATTTTCCGGCATCGTGAAGAATGTCCACGCGCAGAACCCTGTTCTCGCCGGTCAACGTATCCAGCAACACTTCACTGACCGCCGCGCCATAGGAGAAATAATAGAAAGGCCGGCCACGGCCTGTTTCCGGGTCCCAATGAATTTTGGGCGTTTTGTAAAAACCGGTGGAAGAGAGCGATACGCGGGCCATGTAGGCTTCGCCCACCAGATCGGCAAAGCTCATTTCACGATTTCCCACGCGCACCCGGTTCGGCAGGAAGACAACATGGTCTTTTGGAACGTTGTAGGCTTCAGCAGCATGATCGATCAGGCGTTCCTTGATGATGCGGGCTGCTGCCTGTGCCGCCATACCGTTCATATCGCTGCCTGAAGAGGCAGCGGTTGCCGAGGTGTTGGGAACTTTCGCTGTGGTGGTCGGTGTGATTTTGACCTGATCAATGTCGATCTGGAACTCTTCAGCCACCACCTGGGCGACCTTGGTGAAAAGCCCCTGTCCCATTTCGGTTCCGCCGTGGTTGAGATGAACCGAACCATCCTTGTAAACGTGAACGAGAGCCCCTGCCTGATTGAGAAAAGTGGCCGTGAACGAAATGCCGAACTTGACGGGCGTAAGCGCCAGCCCTTTCTTCAGAACTTCGTTCTCCGCATTGAAAGCGCGAACGGCTTCCCGGCGGACACGATAATCTGACGTCTGTTCCAGCCGCTCAACAATTTCATGAATGACATTGTCTTCAACGGTCATGTGGTAGGGCGTGGTGTTCCGCTCATCGAGCCCGTAGAAATTGGCTTTGCGCACATCAAGCGGGTCAATCCCCAGCTTGAACGCGATTTCGTCAATGACGCGCTCCATGCCGACCATGCCCTGCGGCCCGCCAAAGCCCCGAAAAGCCGTGTTCGAAACTGTGTGGGTCTTGCAGCGGTGCGAAAGAATGGTTGAGTTCTCGAGGAAATAGCAATTGTCCGCATGAAACATGGCGCGGTCGCATATAGATCCGGAGAGATCAGCTGACATGCCGCAACGCGCCGCCTGTTCGTAGCTGACCGCACCGATGCGGCCGGTTGCATCAAATCCAACATCATAATCGATGCGGAAGTCGTGACGTTTGCCGGTCATCTCCATGTCATCGTCACGATCAAGCCTGACCTTCGCTGCGCGGCCCGTGTGATGCACGACGAGCGCTGCAATGGTTGCCATCAGTGCCGGTTGGCTTTCCTTGCCGCCAAAGCCACCACCCATGCGGCGCAATTCCACTGTCACGGCGTGATCTGGAACGCCCAACACATTGGCAACATTGTGCTGCACTTCGCTTGGGTGCTGGGTTGAGGAAAAGACATGTACGTCCCGGTCTTCGCCGGGCCAGGCAACAGCAATCTGACCTTCCAGATAGAAGTGATCCTGACCGCCAATGCGCACCCTGCCACTAAGACGCTTCTCCGCCTGTTCGAGCACTGTATCCGCATCACCCAGTTGCATGCGC
>JAJFHB010000204.1 GCA_021775795.1 Hyphomicrobiales bacterium
ATGCCAATTGGGCTTACAATGTTGTCAGCATGGTTGGTAACTACGGCGAATCGTTTGAAGCCCACATCGGTGTCAGCACCCCGATCGGCCTTGAGCGCGGCCTGAACCAGCTCTGGACCAAGGGTGGCATTCTTTACGCCCCCCCGATGCGCTAGACTGTAATTGCACTATCGGGACGGATCGTTTTGAGGCGATCCGTCCCTTTTCCGGTCATGGTGATAAAGCCATGTCCAGGATTGCCTGCAGATTGCTGCAGGCCATGAGATTATGGGGTCAGGGGAGGCACCGTTAATGACGCATTTCGCGGATTTCATTCCCTATTTGGCGAGCCTTTTGGCATTGCTGGCGTTCGCCAATCGCGCACAACAGGCGGACAATCCGCTACAAAGTGCAGTCACGTTTGGCCTTAGTGGCGCCGTGGCGGCTCTGATTGGCGCCTGGGTTGGTAATTGGATTGTAAACTGGTATTTTCTGGGCGAAACGCCGTTGGGAATTCTTCCTCATCCCGAAACATTTTTCACCAGCACAACCGACAGTGGAACCCTGGTTTCAAACTGGAGCGGTATTTGCGGTGAAGTTCATGTGACCTCGCTTGCAAAGATATTGCTGACGGTTCCTGGAGTATTGCTCGGCATTGCTTTCGCAATATTTGCCTGGGGCAAACAATTTGGCCTGGTCAATCCGTTTATCAAAGCGCCGCCTGACTATTCCAAGTTCGGTGCCGTGGTAGCGGGAGCTTCCGGTTCGCACACTTCCATGATGAACGACCCCAAGGTCAGGTCCGCCGTCACACAGGTGGTCGTAATTGGTGCGGTCGCCGTACTTATTTATTTCATCGTGTCGAACACGGCAGCAAACCTTGAGCGCCTTGGTATCGCCTCCGGTTTCGGCTTCCTCTGTAATCCCGCTCGTTACGATGTGACCGGCGGCTTTATGCAGGTCGGTTCAACCGAAACCCACTGGGCGGCATTTACTGCGGGCCTGCTGAACACGTTGATTGTTGCAATTTTTGGATGCTTTGCAGCGACGGTCCTCGGCGTCATTATGGGTGTCCTGCGCCTCTCCAAGAACTGGATCGTCAACAAGCTGGCGACAGTTTATGTGGAAACGATCAGAAACATACCTGTGCTCATCCAGATTCTGTTCTGGTACGGCGTTTTCATTCTATTGCCGGCGCCTCGGCAATCCCTCAGCATGTTTGACACCTTTTTCCTAAACAACCGGTCATTTATCGGACCGAAGCTGTTTGTTGGTGATGCACCGGCCCTGGCCCAGGATCGTATCGACTTCATGATCCGCGAAATGGGGGATGTGAAGTATCAGCGCCTCCTGGAGGAAGCCGGTGGTGAGGCAAATGTGCCTGCAGCCCTTGCGGAAACAGTAAGGCCGGTGTTCGGCGATGGCTCGATGGTGCTGGTGGTCTCGTTCCTGATCGCCGTGTTTGCGGTCTGGGTATTCCGCCGTTGGGCCCGCAAGCGTCAGGAGCAAACCGGTGAACAGTTGCCAGTGTTTGCGATCTCTGCTGCCGCAGTTATTCTGTTCCCATTGTTGTGTCTCTTTGTTGCAGGCACCACGCTTGAGATGCAGTATACCGAGCTCAAGGGCTTCAACTTTGTCGGCGGCACATCGATACCTGTGGCCTTTGTGGCCTTGTGGTTTGCGCTGAGTACCTACACCGCAGCGTTCGTCGCTGAAATCGTCCGCGCTGGCATCCTTGCTGTGCCATACGGTCAAAGTGAAGCGTCCTATGCGCTCGGACTCAGGCCGGGACAGGCGATGCGCCTTAACATTCTTCCACAGGCTCTGCGCGTTATCGTGCCGCCACTCACGAGTCAGTACTTGAACTTGACGAAGAACTCGTCACTGGCACTGGTCGTTGGTTATCCCGATGTTGTCGGAACAATTGGCGGTATCACCCTTAATCAGACAGGGCAGGCGGTGGAATGCATCGTTATAACGATGATCGTCTATCTGACCTTCAGTCTGCTGATTTCGGTATTCATGAACTGGTACAACAAGCGCATTGCGCTGGTGGAGCGGTAGGATGAGCGATACGTCCGCAAATCAAGACAAGGCAGCTTTTGAAAACTACATTCCACCAAAGGCGCCGCCGGGAAGCACGGTTGGTTTCGTAGGCTGGGTGAGAGAGAATCTGTTTTCGTCTGTTCTCAACAGCATACTGACAATTGCCTCGTTTGCTTTGTTGTATTTCATCATTCCGCCAATGGTGGAATGGACGTTCCTCGATGCATTCTTCGGCGCCGCCGACTACAATGGTGACGGCGAAATCAACAGGCAGGATTGCCGTGTTGATGATGGCACTGGCACTCTGTCCATTCATGGTGCCTGCTGGATGCTCATTGATGTCCGGTGGAAACAACTGTTGTACGGCTTCTATGAAAGCGACGGAAGCCTCTGGCGCCCGACCATCGCTTTCATCGGGTTGCTCATTGCTGTTGTACCGCTGTTGTTCGAAAATGCTCCCGGACGGCGCGGACTGTTGATGTTTGCCCTGGTTTACCCAGCATTGGCCATCTGGCTTCTGAGTGGCAGCGGAATGGGTATCTTTAGTGAATTGATCTATCTCGGATTAATCGCTGCAGTGGTGCCGTTCCTGTTTCCTCAGGTGCCTGGCGCTGACGCGTTGAAGAAATTCGCGAAATTCTATCCGATCATCGCCCTTGTGCTGATCATTGCGAGTTTCTTTGTAGACGCAGGCGATGCATCACTGGTGCCTGGCTTCCTCTCCGAGGTTCAGACCCACAAGTGGGGCGGCCTGATGCTGACGCTGGTAATCGGTGTCGTAGGCATAGCGCTGTCGCTTCCAATTGGCATTGTGCTGGCACTTGGTCGCCGGTCGGAAATGACAATCGTCCGGCTCCTCTGTGTGATCTTCATCGAGTTTATTCGCGGTGTTCCACTGATCACCTTGTTGTTCATGGCGAGCAACATGTTGCCGCTGTTTTTCCCAGAAGGTATCGACCTCGATAAGCTCGTTCGCGCGCTTATAGTGGTTGTTCTGTTCTCCGCAGCTTATATGGCGGAAGTCGTTCGCGGCGGACTGCAGGCTATCCCTAAAGGACAATATGAGGCGGCTGATGGTCTTGGGTTAAGCTACTGGAAGTCGATGTATCTCATCATTTTGCCCCAGGCACTGAAGATCGTGATCCCGGGGATCGTCAACTCGTTCATCGGACTTTTCAAAGACACCACACTCGTGTTGATCATCGGTCTGTTTGACATTCTCGGCATGGCTAAAGCAGCCGTGACGGATGCCAACTGGATCGGTCTGGCGCGTGAGGCCTATGTTTTTGTCGGTGTCGTCTACTTCATCTTCTGTTTCGCCATGTCCAGGTACTCGATTTGGCTCGAGGAAAAACTGGACACAGGCCACAAGCGGTAAGGAAAACACAAAATGGCTAGAGCAACCAAAACCACAGCTTCCAAAGCGACAGCAAAACCAGCCGTTGCAAAACGGAAACCCGCTGCCAAAAAAGCAGCTCCGAAAGCCGCTCCTGCGGCAGCCGCTAACGGAGATGCAGCAGCAACGGCCGATCTGGCTGTTTCCGATGAAGTTGCGATCGAAGTGTCCGGCATGAACAAATGGTACGGTGAGTTCCATGTACTTCGGGACATCAATCTGACCGTCAACCGCGGCGAGCGGATTGTCATTTGCGGACCTTCCGGGTCAGGTAAGTCAACACTCATCCGCTGTATGAACCGGCTGGAAGAGCATCAGGCAGGCAGTATCATTGTCGATGGCATTGAATTGACGAACGACATTAAAAAGATCGACGAGATCCGGCGCGAAGTGGGAATGGTGTTTCAGCACTTCAATCTGTTCCCACATCTGACCATCCTGGAGAACTGCACTCTGGCACCGATCTGGGTCCGGAAGATGCCGAAGGACGAAGCAGAAAAGGTCGCCATGAAATTCCTGACACGGGTGAAAATTCCCGAACAGGCAGACAAATATCCCGGCCAGCTTTCCGGTGGTCAGCAGCAACGTGTCGCAATCGCGCGTTCGCTTTGCATGAACCCGCGTATCATGTTGTTTGATGAGCCAACATCGGCACTTGATCCTGAAATGATCAAAGAAGTGCTGGAAGTCATGGTTGATCTTGCCCACGAAGGCATGACCATGCTGTGCGTTACCCACGAAATGGGCTTTGCGCGGCAGGTCGCCAATCGAGTGATCTTCATGGATGAAGGGCAAATCATCGAGGAGAACGAGCCGAACGCGTTCTTCGACAATCCACAGAGCGACAGGACCAAGCTCTTCTTGAGCCAGATCCTGCATTAGGGTTTTCAC
>JAJFHB010000205.1 GCA_021775795.1 Hyphomicrobiales bacterium
GAAGTCGCGAACGGCTTCCCTCTCTGTCAACATGCTGAAACTCACCTGCTCGGCCTTCGCGGCCGCCAAACAGCCCCCATGGCCCATGCGTGAACCGTTCACCGGCACCATTGAAGGTGCATGTATGACCGACAGGCTCGACAATTCGTTCAAGACCAAGCCCGCCGCGATGGCGTCCGGCACCGCCGGAATCTTCAACAAACCCGTATGACCGCACCATTAACGGGTATTCCTGCTCAATCGACTCGACGGGAAGGTTGGATGTATTGGTGATGTGAACCTGAACACCGTCCTTGCCGTCCTTGCTTGCCCGGCCACCAAATCCGCCCCCGATGGTTTCCAGATAAATGTACGATTCACCTGTGCGTGGATCTACGCCTGAGAACACGGCCGTTGTGTTTGCGCCGTTCGCCGCAGCAACCGCCGCCTCGGGCCTGGCCGTGGCAAGCGCGCCCAAAATGACATCAATGATCCGCTGGCAGGTATTGGCACGTGCAGCAACCGGTGCCGGGAACACGGCATCCAGCAGGGTTCCTTTCTCAACCGTTATTCTTGGCACATCCAAAACACCCTGATTGTTGGGCACATCGGGGTCCAGAAGGGCAATGAGCGTGTAGCAGACCGCCGCCTGCGTGGCGTTGAGAGTGACATTGATGTTTCCGGCAACCTGCGGTGCCGTGCCAGTGAAATCAAAATGAATTTCATCGCCGGAAATGGTGATTTCGACTTTGATCAGCACATCTTTTGTTTCGACACCATCATCATCCATCACATCTTCGAAACGATAGGTACCGTCCGGCAGGCCGGCGATAGCCGTCCGCATGCGCCGCGAGGTCCGTTCAATGATCTGTTCAAAACATTCGCGCAACACCGGGATACCATAGTGAGAAATGATTTCCGCCAGCCGTGTTGAGCCGAGGCGGCAAGAGGCAATCTGGGCGTAATAATCGCCACGCCGTTCGACCGGCACCCGCACGTTCAACAATATGAGATCCAACAGGTCTTCTTGCAGTTCTCCGCCCCTGAACAACCTGACGACGGGAACCCTGAGCCCTTCCTGGTAAATTTCTGTCATGCCCCCGGCCATGCTGCCAGGTACCGATCCGCCAATGTCGGCGTGGTGCGCGATATTGCACATGAAGGCGACCAGTTCGCCGTCATGAAACACCGGCATAGCCATGTTGATGTCCGGCAAATGCGTGCCACCGGCAACATGGGGGTCGTTGGCAATGAACATATCCCCGTCGTGGATGTTGCCACCGAATTTTTCCAGCACCGCCTGCATCAAGCCCCCCATCGACGCCAAATGAATGGGCAATGAGGCATCGGCCTGAACGATCAGGCGCCCGGAGGGATCCATGATTGCTGTTGAGTGATCCCGCCTCTCCTTGATGTTGGTGGAATAAGCGCTCTTCATGAGAGCGACGAAGCTTTCGTCCGCTGCAGAACGCAGGGCATTGAACATGATTTCAAGCTTGACCGGATCGAGATCGATTGCCGGCGCCTTGGTTGAAACATTCATGAGATCTGACCTCCTTCGAGATCAACTGTAATCAGGAGATTCATGGAGGGTTCGACATGGAGTTGGTCGCCGGGAAACAGAACAGTCGTCGTATCAAGCTGCTCGACGATGGCCGGGCCTGTGATGCTCATGCCATGCTTGAGGTTGTCCCGATCATAAACCGGAGTTTCGACAGGGGCCTCGTCGTCAAACCACACCTGACGGCTGCCAACAGGAACGGTTTTGCCAGCCACGTGCTCTGCTGGAGGTTGATCGGGAACACGCCCAAGACGGCCTGATCCAACGACACGAATGTTGACAATTTCCACCGGCTCACCCTGAGAATGAAATCCATAGAGGCGCTCATGCACCTGGTGAAATGCTTCAATGACAGCACTCGCCCCGCCAGGATCCGCCAGGGTTCCCGGTTCGGACGCGGAAAACGCGACAGGAAGTTCAAAATTCTGGCCGACATAGCGTGCTTCCAGCGAGATCAACAATCGCCTGTCAGGCTCGGCAACATCCTCGCTTTCAAACCAGGCTCGTGCCTCAACTGCAAGCTCTTCAAGCAACCCCGCAATGCGCGCGTATCCCTCCTCAGTCACCGGATACCGGCCTGACCTGACGAATTCTTCACGCAGGTCGGAAACGATCAGACCCTGAGCACACAGGATGCCCGGAGCTACCGGGATGATGATCTCCTTCATCCCCAGAACACGTGCCGTTTCTGCTGCATGCAAGGGCCCTGCCCCGCCAAATGCCATGAGAGAGTAATCTCGCGGATCAAGCCCGCGTTCGACCGAGATCGTCCGGATAGCCCGGACCATGCTGGCAACGACAATACCAAGAATGCCGCGGGCAGATTGCTCGATGCTGAAACCAAGCTGGTCAGCAATCGGTGCAATTGCATCGCGCGCAGCCTCAGTATCCAATTCCATTCGGCCGCCTATCAGGCCTCCCGGCGACAACCGGCCAAGCACAAGGTTTGCATCTGAAACGGCTGCATCTTTACCGCCCTTACCGTAACAGGCCGGTCCCGGATCAGCACCAGCACTTGCCGGTCCCACCTTCAACAATCCGTCCTTGTCGAACCAGGCAATCGACCCTCCCCCGGCTCCGACCGTGTTGATATCGACCATGGGCAGGCGCACAGGAAATCCGGCAACGTCCCGGTCCGTGCTGATGCCGGCGTCGTAGTCCCTGATAAGAGCCACGTCTGCACTTGTTCCCCCCATATCAAGGGTGACAACTCTGGGCCGGTTCACCTGTTTGGCGGTGTATACAGCGCCCACCGCCCCTGCGGCGGGGCCTGACAGGGCGGTCCGGATTGGAAATGCCTTGGCTGTATCGACAGACATCAATCCACCGCTCGATTGATAGATGCGCACCGGTGCTGTCGGGGCGAATTCTGCAATTCGCGACCTCAGGAAATCGAGATAATGGTTCATGACCGGTTGCAAATAGGCATTCAGAACGGTCGTCGAAAAGCGCTCAAACTCTCTGAACTCACGCCGCACTTCAGACGAGAGGGACACATGTAATTCCGGTAGCTTCTCGCGAAGCAGTTCGCCAATGCGGCGTTCATGGGCATCATTGACGAAGGCAAAAAGACAGCAAACCGCGCAGGCCTCTGCCCCGCTCTCCGCAACCGCTGCAATCGCATCTGTGAGGGTATCTTCATCGAGCGCCAAGACAGCCTCGCCGCGAGCATCAATGCGCTCACTGACCTCAAAGCGTCGTTCGCGCGGCACCAGCGGATCCGGCTGATCTTTTTGAAGCGAGAACATGTGCGGGCGGGTCTGGCGTCCGATTTCCAGAAGGTCCCGAAATCCGGCCGTCGTTATCATGGCAACCGAGCCGCCGCGACGCTGGATCAGCGCGTTTGTGGCCACTGTTGTGCCATGGCAGACCCGATCGATATCTGCCGACTCGATGGCAAGCGCTTCACACATCTCGGCCAGACCGGAAACGATGGCTTCACCGGGGTTGTGTGGAGTGGAGGGACGCTTGAAGTAGCGCAGCGAACCATCTGCAACCGACACCGCGAAGAAATCGGTGAAGGTGCCGCCAACGTCGACTCCGACCAGCCAGTTCACGTCTTCACCTCCATCACCCCGTCTATTAAAATACATATTGTATATATTTACAGGCATGTCTATAACAAAACTTGCCAACTAGGCTGAACGGCCAGGGATAAGGGGCAAGGGGGAGTTCCGCTGCATGCCAGAATTTGTCTTGCCGGAGGAGATCCGCGAGGGCGATACCCACGTCGGACGACGCATGTTGCGCATCGAAGATCGCTCTTTGCTTCGCGGTGAAGGACAGTTTGTTGACGACGTGCCGGTCAAGAAGGGAACGTTGCAGGCAGCGTTCCTTCGCTCACCCCATGCACATGCGGAAATTGTCAGTATCGATACATCCGAGGCCGAAAAGCTGCCTGGAGTATTTGCGGTCCTGACCGGCAGAGAAGCCGCCGAACAGACAGATCCCCTGATAGTCGGCTTTGAAAATCCGATCGACTATTACGGCATTGCCGTCGACAAGGTGCGTTATGTCGGCGAACCAGTGGTCGCCATTGCAGCGGTCGACCGCTATCGCGCCGAAGATGCGCTCGAGTTGATCAAGGTTGTATACAATGTTCTTGCCGCCGCCATCGACCCGGTAGAGGCGGCCAGCGAAGACGCACCTCTTCTTCATCCCCGCTCAGATTCCAACTGCGTATCAAAACGCAATTTCGTTCATGGTCATCCAGACAAGGCATTCGCGGATGCAGAGCATACGACCGAACTGACAGTGCGCTATCCGCGCAACTCAATCACGCCGATGGAAACCTACGCGGTCATATCCGAGCACAATGAGGAAACCGGCGGCTTCGATGTGCTCTCGAATTTTCAGGGGCCCTTTTCCGTCCACACGGTCATGGCGCTTGCGTTGCGCATCCGAACTGCAGCGCTGCGTCACCGCAGCCCGAAGAACTCGGGCGGAAGCTTCGGCTCAAAGCTTGTCATTTTTCCTTACATCGTTGTGCTCTGTGTCCTGGCCCGCAAGGCGCGGCGACCTGTCAAATGGATCGAGGACCGCCTTGAGCATCTCTCCGCCGCCAGCGTTGCACCCAATCGGGTGACCCGGACGGAGGCTGCTTATAACAGCGACGGAATTGTCACGGCCCTCAGGCTTACCCACTGGGATGATCACGGTGCTTACCTGCGCGCACCAATGCCGGCGCCGATCTATCGCATGCATGGGGTGTCTACCAACGGCTACAACATCCGCAATCTTGAAGTCACCAACCACATCATGATGACCAACAAATGCCCGACCGGTGCGGTGCGGGGATTTGGCGGACCGCAGCTCTATTTCGCGGTCGAGCGCATGATGCACAAGATCTCCACCGAGCTTGGCATTGATCCGCTCGATTTGATGCAGCGGAATATGATCAAGGCGGATCAGTTCCCTTACAAGGCAATTGCTGGTGCCTTGCTTGATTCAGGCGACTATCTCAAGACCATCGAGGAAACAGTCTCTGAAGGCGGCCTGGACGCCCTTCGTCAGCGCCGCGATGAAGCGCGCGCCCAGGGCAGATTATACGGCATCGGTTTCGCGGCATGTGTTGAACCGAGCCAGTCAAACATGGGTTACATTTCAACCCTCAAGACCGGCATGGAACGCGAGCGCGCCGGACCCAAGGACGGTGCTGTTGCATCGGTCACGGTCTCAGTGGATGCGCTCGGTTCAGTGAATGTCATCGGCGATTCGGTTCCCCAGGGTCAGGGCCACCAGACAGCGCTTTCTCAGATCGTTGCCGATCAGCTCGGCCTCGAGCCAAACGACATCGTGGTCTCGCTTGACACGGATACCGCCAAGGACGGCTGGTCCATTGCCGCTGGCAATTATTCCTGCCGCTTCGCTCCGGCTTCTGCGAGTGCTGCCCACCAGGCTGCCTTCCGGGTGCGCGAAAAAATGGCGCGGATTGCAGCCTTACGTTTGAATGTGCCCCCAGGCGACATTGAATTCTCAGGCGGCAAGATTCATGCAGCAAACAACAAGGATAACGCCATTCCATTCTACCGTGTTGGTGGACTGGCCCATTGGTCTCCTTCAAGCCTGCCCGACGACGTCGAACCCGGCATTCGCGAAACCTCCATGTGGAATGCGCCGGAACTGACACCGACAACCGCAAATGACGAAATCAATACATCACTTGCCTATGGCTTCGGCTTCGACTTTTGCGGTGTCGAAATCGACCGAGACACAGGCGTTGTTCGTGTTGACCGCTACGTGTCAGCCCATGACTGCGGCACTATTCTCAATCCCGGCCTCGCCGAAGGCCAGATCAGGGGGTCGTGGGCATCAGCCTGGGGCGCAACTTTCCTTGAGGAGTTCTGCTACGACGACGATGGCGCTTTCCGCTCCGGCAGCTTTGCCGAATACCTCGTGCCAACCGCCACCGAGTTGCCGGATTTCCAGCTTGTCCACCCGACCCCTCACCCCTCCCCCTATACCCGCCTGGGTGCCAAGGGGATTGCTGAGGGCAACCAGTACACAACACCGGTTTGCGTCGCCAACGCTGTTGCTGACGCCCTTGGCATCGAGGATATCCAGCTTCCGCTGAAGCCCGCAAAAGTCTTGCAGTGGATGCAGGTCGCCGAGCCGGCGCCGTCACAAGGCGGGACAACGGCAATCGCGATCGAAGGCAAAAGCTCCGCCATCGACGGCAGCGGCGACATGCATGTACCGGCATCGCCACAAGAGGTCTGGGATCTGCTGTTGGACCCCGATCAGATGGCCCGCTTGATACCCGGATGCGAACGCCTTGAACAAAGTGGTGATGGCCGCTTCAACGGCACCGTGATGCTCGGGGTCGGCCCTGTAAAAGGGCGGTTCGAAGTGGCTATCGAATTGACTGACCTGGACGAACCTCGCCGCGCGACACTGACCGGTACAGCCGATGGCCCCCTTGGCTCATCAAGAGGACAAGGATCATTCGTGATTGAGCCGGATGAGACAGGCTCAACGGTCAGATACGACTACACGGTCGAGCTTTCCGGCAAGATTGCAGCGGTAGGCGGTCGACTGATCAAGGGCGCAGCGCGACAGCTTATTGACCGCTTTATGCGCTCGCTGGTGAAACAGGCAGGTGGCGGTACCGAATCCGAACCCGGGCCACAGCGTTCCGGGTTCTTAGGCTGGCTTCGACGGATTTTCGGAGGGCGCCCATGAAACCTGCTCCCTTCGATTATGTTCGGGTCGAAAATGTCGACGAGGCCGTCGATCTGCTCGCAGAACATGGTGACGACGCACGCCTGATCGCCGGCGGTCAATCGCTGATGCCAATGCTGAACATGAGGCTTGTACGGCCAGAGCTCCTCATCGACATTTCGCACCTTGATGAGCTCAAGAAGATTGAGAAAACCAACGGCAACATTTCCATCGGCGCCGGTGTCACGCAAGGCGTGCTTGCCACCTGGAACGATCTGGAAACAGAGCTTCCACTTGTTGCCCGTGCGTTACCCAATGTTGGGCATTTTCAGACCCGAAACCGGGGCACTGTCTGCGGCTCAATTTGCCACGCCGATCCTTCATCAGAACTGCCACTGTGTCTTGCCCTACTGGAGGGTGAGATCGAGCTTCGAAGCAAACGCGGCAGCCGGATGATCAAAGCTGCAGAGTTCCAGAAGGGCGTCTTGACGACAGACCGCGCGGCAGACGAACTTGCTGTCAGCGTCAGATTTCCCGTAACCACAAATGGCAAGAGTTTCGCCTTCACCGAATTCAACCACCGTCACGGTGATTTCGCTGTCGTAGCTCTCGCCGCCAGCCGTCAGGGCAAGCGCATCAGCCTGGCCGTAGGCGGTGTCACCGACAAGCCGGAAGTGCGCCAGTGGGAAGGCCTTGAGGGTTCTGCAATCGCCGATGCCCTCAATGATTTTGCCTGGGAACTGGGCGGCAGCGATGACATTCATGCAACGGCACAGCACAGGCGGCAATTGATCCGGCATCTGGGCTACAAGGCGATTGAGGAGACCGCACAGTGAAACATCTCTCTCGCGACAGTCGTCACCCCGTAAGCTTTGAACTCAACGGCAGGGTGGTCGAAGGTTTTTCCGAGCCGCGCATGCTCCTTTGCGATTTTCTGCGCCACGAAATTGGCGCCACGGGAACTCACGTCGGTTGTGAACACGGTGTATGCGGTGCCTGCACCATCCTCATTGACGGCAAAGCAAGCCGCTCTTGCCTGATGCTGGCGGTTCAAGCGGACGGCACAGAAATTCATACCATTGAAGGACTTACAAGACCGGATGGAAGTTTCGGCATCCTTCAGCAGGCCTTTCATGAAAACTTTGCCCTGCAATGCGGCTTTTGCACTCCAGGCATCTTGATGTCGCTGAGTGAGTTTCTCAAAGACAACCCGGATCCTTCGGTCGAGGAAATCAAAGTCGCGCTCAGCGGTAACATCTGCCGCTGCACGGGCTACACAGAAATCATAAATGCCTGCCTCGATGCTGCCGCCGCATTGCGCGCCAGCAAGGCGGAAGCGGTTTAGGAGGCGGACATGCGCGCTGTCATCGTAAATGAATTCGGGCCAATCCCATCCCACAAGGTTGAGGTGACCGCCGATCCGGTCGCCGGCGACGGTGAGGTCCTGATTGAGAACCACGCCATCGGGATCAACTTTCCCGACGCGCTCATGCTGCAGGGGAAATACCAGAAGAAGCCAGACCGCCCCTTTGTTCCCGGCCGCGATTGTGCCGGCATCGTCAAAGCAGTGGGCAGCGGTGTATCCGGATTCAAACCGGGAGACCGCGTGGTTGCGCAGGTCTTCAAGGGCGCATTCGCAG
>JAJFHB010000206.1 GCA_021775795.1 Hyphomicrobiales bacterium
CTGGCCCTTTTGTCTGAGTGCAGCAGGTCTTGGATTGAAGCTCTTTGACAATGTTTACGGAGGCGACAAGGTCTCGTCCTTCGATCAATGGATTGACCACGCCAAGAAGCACTACATGTCCATTTCTGACGACAAGCTTGAGTGGATGGCGCTTTACTACGACCCCATCGAAGAGTGCCTGCATACAGGTGGACCCGGTGCGGGGTTGGGCACGTGCTTCTATTTGCTCCCACATGATCCGGGTCTTGCTCAAATCCTCTATTCGTCCGCCGCCGCCCGCATGGGCTGGAACGATCCGTCGAAAAAGCTGCGCGTACCGCCAGATCCCCGCTTCACGGTTCTGGGGCTGGTACTGGCAAAAGAATTTGGTGATGTAACCACCGAGACGAGATTGCGGGCAGCGGTTGAGGAAATTTCAGAGCCAAGGGCCTTTGGCGAGGATAACTCAGAATTCGGTTTCTGGTTTCATCTCGGTGAGAACTGGCCCCGCGGCCAGATGAGCGCTTTGGCCATGGTGGCGGAGGTGGGCGGCCCCGGCGCGTGGTCGCGCATTTTCAATGAGCCAAACACGGAGCGGTTTTCGCAGCCAACAGTTGAAGGCATTGCTTTTCCTGATCTTGGCCTATCTGTCGCCCGCAATGATAACGATACCGGCATCCTCTTCATCGAGGCCTATGCGGCAACACCCTCAAAGGCAGGAATGAAAACAGCCTTCAGGGTGACAAATCTAGCCGATGCCGGTGCCGTTCGCTTGCGCCGGGATGGTGAAGACTATGAGAACTGGCGTGTCCTCACAGCAAATGAAATTGAGATTGAAACCGAGATCGGCGCGCAGAACATCGAAGTGTTTTGCACAGACAGTGGAGCCCGGAGCCTTGCTGGCTTGTCCGGGACGGAAAACCGCAGAAGCAGCCAGGCTCAAGGCTCCAGCTTGTTGATGCCGACAGCTTCTTCGCTGACGATGCTTCATCAGCCGATGGCAACAGTTACCTGCCCCTGCTGCGTAGGCGGGTAGCCGGTTCAATCCTTCACAAACAGCTTGGCGGGCGTGTTGCAGAGTTTCTCCACGCCTGTGTCAGTGATGAGAATGGCTTCCGTTATTTCAAGACCACCATCGTCAAGCCAAAGGGCGGGCATGAAATGGAAGGTCATGCCGGGTTTTAGAACCGTTTCGTCATTCTCACGAAAGCTCATGGTGCGCTCGCCCCAATCTGGCGGATAGGACACCCCTACGGCATACCCAACGCGGCCTTCCTTGTGAAATCCATGCTTTTTAAGCGTGCTGAAAAAGCCTTCGGCGATATCGCAGCAGCGATTGCCGGGTTTTGCCTGATCTAGACCGGCAGCCGTTGCCTCAAGCACTGCTGCTTCCGCGTCCAGATACTTTTGCGGTGGCTTGCCAAGGTAGATCGAGCGGCTTTGCGGGCATTGATAACGCCTGTGGGCGCCACCGATTTCGAAGAAGGTCGCCTCACCGGACTGCATAGGCTTGTCGTTCCATGTCAGGTGCGGCGCAGTTGCGTCCATGCCTGAGGGAACCATCGGAACGGTAGTGCAATAATCACCGCCATGCCCATCCGCTCCATAGGCGGAAGTCCTAAGAATTTCACCGACAAGTTCGTTCTTCTTCAGCCCTGGTTCAACCAGTTCGAGAATGCGCTCATGCATTGCCTCGACAATGCGCGCCGCGCGCCGCATATAGACAATTTCGCGAGGCGACTTTACCGCCCGCTGCCAGTTTACGAGAGCTGTTGCGTCGTGAAACTGTGCATTTGGCAAATGCGTGGTGAGAGAGCGATAGGCGGCGGCGGAGAAATAGTAATTGTCCATTTCAACACCGATGGTGGCGCTGCCCCAGCCCTTGTCCCGAATGAGCCCTGAGAGATGGTCCATGGGGTGGCGTTCCGTGGACTGCACATAATGATCGGGATAGCCGACAATGTTTTCGGGAGCCAGAAACGCCGTGCGGAGCGCCCCATTTACATCCATGTTGCGGCCATACCAGATGGGCTCACCGTGCAGCGTCAGCAGGACACACTGGTGTACGTAAAAAGACCAGCCGTCGTAGCCCGTGAGCCAGTGCATGTTAGAGGGATCACTCACAATGAGAAGGCTGATCCCCCGTGCTTCCATTTCTCCACGCGTTCGCGCGATCCTGTCCTCATATTCTCTGCGTTCGAAGTTCAGCTCAACGTCACTCATGGCAAGGCACTCCAGATATCGGCATTGGTTGAGAGCGGGCAGGTCACATTCCAGCGACCAGATGACCGCCGTCCACCACGATGGTTGAACCGGTCATGTAACTGCCGCGCTCTGAGGCAAGAAGCAGTAGCGTACCGTCAAGTTCTTCCGGCTTGCCGGTACGTTTCATCGGGATTTCTTCGGTCATGCGCAATCCGACATCTGATTTAAGAAACTCCGATGTCATTTCGCTTTCGAAGTAACCCGGTGCAATCGAGTTGACGCGAATACTGTGGGCAGCGAGATCGCAGGCCATGCTGCGGGTCATCTGCACGACCGCTGCCTTTGAGACACAATAGGTTGAGGCGCCAAAACGCAGACCAAAACCCATGATGGATGAGATGTTGATGAT